>DAOQAK010000043.1 GCA_035353855.1 Bacteroidales bacterium
AAAACCTAAACTCTTTTGAAAAATATGTCTAACTTATAGGGGGTTAAGACAAAAGTAACAAAAGAAAATTCAAGACGTTCATGTATTTTCTGTAAAAGCTACGATTTGTTTTTCTCCCCGAAAACAAACTCCTCGTTCAGTTAAAAAACCTGAACTCGTCAAACAGCGTTTTCTTAGCTTATAGCTTTCGCACAAAATCAAATCTTGTTTTACTACGAAAATCCCTGAAGGTCGAAATTTAACTTGTAAATTTAATATTCTGTATGTTATTCGTTCTGCGATTAGGAACATAATAATTTGTCATTTTTGTATTTATGTAAATTATTTTTTGTGTAATCCACATTCTTTATTTTCCGGTTCTTCCCACCACCAGCGGCCGGAACGAATATCATCTCCTTTGTTTATTGCACGTGTGCAAGGTTGGCAACCGATGCTTGGGAAATTTTTATCATGCAGAGTATTGTAAGGAACATTATTCTTTTTGATGTAATCCCAAACCTGTTGCTCCGTCCATTCATAAAGAGGATTTATTTTTATTAAATTATTTTCTTTATCCCATTCCACAAGTGGTGTAGCGAATCGGGTAATTGATTGTTCGCGGCGAAGCCCGCAAATCCAGGCATCCATGCCGGTTAATGCTCTTTTTAATGATTGTGTTTTTCTAATTTTGCAACAAAGTTTTCTGTTTTCAACACTTTCGTAAAAAAGATTAATGCCTTTTTTATTTACCATTTTTTCCACTTCTGTAAAATCAGGAAAAAATATTTTTATGTTTATGTTGTAATGTTTGTTAGTCTTTTCGAGTAATTCATAAGTCTCGGGAAATATTCTTCCTGTATCAAGTGTAAAAATATTTGCGTTAGGATTTATTTTTACAATCATATCGGTAATCACCTGGTCTTCCAACCCAAGACTGCTGGCAAATACAATTTTATTTTTGTATTCGTTAAAAAAATATTTCAGAACTTCCTGGGTTTCTGCTTTAGCAAACTTTTTATTTAATTCTTCGGTGTTCATTAAATATCGGTCAGCTTAAAAATATCTTTTACACGTATTCCTTTTTCAGTTTTATGTACGTTGCAGCATTCATGATGCGAATCGTGTTCGAAAAATAATATATAATTTTCATTTGCTGCAATTTCAAGAAAATCGGTTTTCTCTTTAAGGCTAAGTAAAGGTTGCACATCGTAGCTTGGTATATAAGCAATAGGGATGTTGGGAACCGCAGAAATGAAATCGGCCATAAAAATAATTTTTCTTCCTTTATAATCGATCACCGGAATCACTTGTCCCTGGGTGTGTCCATTTGTTATCAAAATGGAAATTCCATCAGCGAAGGAACCTTCTTTCATTATAAATTGCAATTTTCCTGATTCATAAAGCGACATATAATTTTCGGGATGATAGGATGCTTTTTCGCGGGGGTTAGGATTTATAGCCCAATCCCATTGTGCTTTTGAGCAATAATATGTTGCATTAGGGAAAAGCGCTTTAGTATTTTTATTTTCGGGATTAAAAACTACAGCGCCACCAACATGGTCGAAATGAAGATGTGTAAAAATTACATCAGTAATATCGTTGGGAGAAAAACCTTTTTCCGATAATGCTTTTTCCAACGTGTTGCCACGAATAAAAAAATAGGAAAGATATTTTTCACTTTGTTTATTTCCAATACCTGTATCGATTAGAATTTTACGGTTGCCGGTTTCAATAAGCAGCAAACGATTGCAAACATCGACATTATTATTTTCATCGGGAGGGTAAAGTTTCGACCAAACCGATTTGGGTACTACGCCAAAACATGCGCCACCATCGAGTTTAAAATCTTCAGTGTAAATTACATGTAAGTCCATTAAACGAAATATAATAATATTAAAATTAATAAAAGCAAATTTACTATTTATTAAGGAATTAGTAAATGATGTTACGCAAAATAATACCTGTTGTATAGATGTAACAGGTATAACCATTGTAAAATTTAAATATCCTTTGGACTATTTATACCGATACGTAACAGGTCGCCGCGGCGACTGCAAAAATAATTTTTCAACAAGCGTTACTATCGGCATAACTCGTTCTAATAATTTTTTCAAAATGGATAAGAACGAGTATAAATTAACAGTTGGTATAACTATCAACGCCATTTATGGCGTTGAAAAAAAGAACAAGAAAACGGGCTTTAGCCCAAACATATAAAATAAAATTTCATTCATAAAAGTTTATGTGCATTAAGTATGGTCAACAAAGAACAGGGAATCATTATTAACTGTGGATATATGGCTAATCAGGAAGAGCATCATAAAAATATTTCATTTCAACAGGAATATGATAAATTTTTTAGACGGTATGGATTTGATATTGAAACATTAATTCTTAGTTTTGGCTAAAGCTCTTTTCTTTTCTTTTCATTGTATTTTGAGCACGACTGTAGGTACAACCCAATTAACTGAGCGTGCTTGAAAGCTATATAGTCATGAAAGTTTAGTACCTACGGTACAATGAGAAGTGAGTTGTACCTTTCTTTACCAAGCTGTTGTCCCTAACGGGACATAATAATAAAATAATGTTGTTTCGATACAAATAATGATTTTGCGTTACATCAGTTAGTAAATATTATTTGATAAGCATTTTTTTTAAAAAATTAAGCAGCGATATAAAAAAGATGATGTCTTATGATTAGAAAACTAAATGTTCAACAATTAATAATTGATATTATGAAACGAAACTTCTTTACTCTGCTCTTTGCGATAATATCTATATCGGTATTTTCGCAGATACATGAAGTAACCATATCGGGATATGTTACTTATGCTACAAGCGGTACAGCTGTTGTCAATCATGAAGTTTATATTTATACTGACAGCATGCAGTATCAACCACTTTTTGATTTTGATGATATGGTGTATACCAATGCATTTGGGTTTTATTGCGATACCATTTCGGTAGAAAATCAAGGTACGATCTACACCCAGGGTGAATTTATGGTTGGACTTTATGATTGTAACAACACATTTGTTATGACAACAGTAAGTTTTAATCAGAATAATATTTACATGCAGGCAGATTTTTCTATCTGCAGCACGATCCCTTCTGTGGGCTGTAATGCGAATTTTTATACCTATCCCGATTCGGCAGGTGGCGTTTATAATTCCACGGTTCATTTTATTGATGCTTCTTCAGAAAATACTACAAACTGGTATTGGGATTTTGGCGATGGAACATATTCTGAGTTACAAAACCCGACACATACTTTTACAAATGGAATACATGATGTATGTTTATTTATTATTAAAGCCGATTCGCTCAATAATGTTTTATGCAGTGATACATTTTGCTCACAGGTAATTACAGGTAATATGATTGAATTCAATAATGCAGATACTTTATATTCAAGTATTCCATTTTGCGGACCACGGAATATCAATTTCTATTTTTCAGGTAGAGCCAGAGATTATGCTGATGGGGATTCAGTAGATGTTAAAATAGATTTTGGTGATGCTACAGATACTGTTTTTAAATTACCACTTAATTCATATCCCAATGATTTGAACAGTTATTTCTCACTTTTTAATTTTTCTCATCAATATTTAACAACAGGAACTTTTATTGCCGAATTTATTGCAATTGCTCCCGATGGAATATCGGATACTGCTTTCAGTACTGAATTCACTATCTATGACAATTGCAGCACCATTTCGGGAATCGTTTTTAATGACTCAGATCATGATTGTGTATTTGATAATGGTGAAGAGATAATTCCTGGAATTTCTGTGTATTTATATAAATCCGGGACTTTCCTTGGATGGTGTAATTCTGATAATAATGGAAAATATATTTTTAATGCTCCTGCAGAAGGTATATACCAGGTGAAAATTTCAAATGTAAACAGTTATCAGTTAAATTGCCCTGTATCCGGAATGTATCAGGTTTCTTCACTCCCCTCTACCGGAAATGATTTTGCTTTATCTGTTGATTCAATAAGTTGCAATGCATTCTTTTATGCTTATCCTTCTGCAAATGATTTTTCATATTATTTTGTAAATACTTTTTCAGGAAATATAACAAACTGGTATTGGAGTTTTGGTGATGGTACTTCATCAACATTACAGAATCCTTATCATACTTATAATGCAAATGGAAATTATCATGTTTGTTTATACATTTCAGGAGATTCATGCCAGGATACTTATTGTACTACTATAACAATAGATCAGTCGCTTAATTGTGATATTTATGTTCTGGGAAATTCAATAACAAATGAATCAGCGCCGGGAGTTGCTGATGGAGCTATAAATATAGATGTGTACGGAGGAATACCACCATATTCATATGAATGGAGTAATGGCGCTACAACAAAAAATATTTCCGGTTTAACTTCAGGATATTATGATGTGGTAGTAACTGATAGTTCTTTTTGCCAGACATGGGCTACATTTGAAATACTCAATGTTTCTGATTCGTTGAACTGGTATGAAGCGGATTCAATTTTTTCAACTCCTGTCGATACTTGTTTTGATTTCCCAATATATAACGCATCGATTTATAACTATACTATTGTTAACGATTCAACTATATCTGTTACCTGGATTTTATATGACAACTCAAATACAAGTGCGGGTTTTGTTACAGTTGAATATACTATAAATGTGAACAGTTATTACCTGGCAAATCTGGTAATAGAATGCGATTCTTTTATTTATAGTTACTATGATTATATTCATGTTCTTGAAAATTCAATGGGAGTAATAACAACCGAAAATATTACCGGGAGTATAAATATATTTCCAAATCCTGTAGTTGATGAATTAAATATTAAATGTGAAAACGTAAAGGATGTTTCAGAAATTAATATTCTTAATTCGATGGGACAGGTAATTCAGAGTGACAATATGATTTCAGGTAAGCAGGATGTGATAAAAATTAATACCTCATCATTATCAAAAGGATTATACTTTGTTCAGCTTGTTTGTAAAGGGCAAATCTTAACCGGCCGATTTGTCAAATAAAAAACCTTTATTAATAATGATGAAGCAGCGGTTTGAAAAGATCGCTGCTTTTTTTATGAATTTTATTTTGATTCACAATCGACTGTTAATATGTTATTTTCGGGATGTAAATTATCAATGAACATTAGCTTTAAATTTGTTCCTAAACCAAGAATATATTAAAATGAAAAATGTTCATTTTATTGCAATAGGTGGCAGTGCTATGCATAACCTTGCAATTGCGTTGTGTAAAAAAGGTTATCATGTCAGTGGTTCTGATGATGAAATTTTTGAACCATCGAAAAGCCGTCTGGCAAAATATAATCTTTTACCTGCCAAAGAAGGCTGGGATGAAAATTTAATTCAACCTGAACTGGATGCTGTTATTCTTGGAATGCATGCAAGGGCAGATAACCCGGAACTTCTGAAAGCACAACAATTAGGAATAAAAGTTTTTTCATATCCCGAATATTTATACGAACAATCGAAAGACAAAATACGTGTTGTGATTGGCGGAAGCCATGGTAAAACCACTATTACAGCTATGGTGCTTCATGTTCTGAATTATCATAATGTGGAATGTGATTATATGGTTGGCGCGCAGCTTGAAGGTTTTGATGTGATGGTAAAACTTACGGAGTCGGCACCATATATCATTCTCGAAGGTGATGAATACCTAACTTCACCAATTGACCGCCGCCCGAAATTTCATTTGTACATGCCCGATATAGCCCTGATCAGTGGCATTGCATGGGATCATATTAATGTTTTTCCGACGTTTGAAAATTATGTTGAACAGTTCAGAATATTTGCTAACCTTATCAGTGATAATGGAGCATTGATTTATTGCGAAGAAGATGACGTATTAAAAAAAATGTGTGAAGGAATAGAAAAGAATATTGATAAGATTCCCTATACCTTTCCGGAATATAAAATTTGTAATGGGATTACTTATGTTTATTCAGAAACAGGAATTTTTCCATTACGGATTTTTGGCAAACACAATTTGTTAAACCTGAATGGGGCAAGGTATATTTGTAATAAACTTGGAATAAATGATGAAAAATATTTCGAAGCAATAAGTTCTTTTGCCGGTGCATCGAAAAGATTAGAGCTGGTAAAGAAAAATGATTACACAAATATTTACAAGGATTTTGCTCATTCGCCTTCAAAATTAATAGCTACAACACAAGCGGTAAAAGAACAGTTCCCTGAACGACATTTGGTGGCTTGCATTGAACTGCACACCTTCAGCAGTCTTACTGCAGAATTTTTAAATGAATATAAAGGAACAATGAAATATGCGGATACTGCCTGTGTATATTTCAATCCTCATACTATTGAACATAAAAAATTGCCTCCTATCACAAAAGAGCAGGTTCAAAAGGCATTCGACAGAAAAGATATTCTGGTATATACTGACAGTAATGTATTGGTAAATGATTTATTGAAATTGAATTGGGAAAAAAGAAATCTTCTCCTGATGAGCTCTGGTAATTTTGACGGTATCAACTTTCCCGACTTAGCCGATAAGATTATAAGTTAATCAACTATATTTGCATTTTCAAAATCTGATTTATGAGAACTAAAATTTTTATTATTGCATTATTGTTATTCCCTGCATTAGTTATTTCACAGAATAAAGCAGTCATTAAATTCGATACTACCTCGCATGACTTCGGAAAAATTAAAGAAGAAGGAGGAAATGTTATTTATACCTTTTTCTTTTCAAATACAGGAACCGACCCATTAAAACTTACCAATGTAAAACCCGGTTGTGGCTGCACCACTGCTGATTGGTCGAAAGACCCGGTATTGCCCGGACAAAAAGGATATATCAAAACTGTTTATAATCCCATGAACCGTCCCGGGCAGTTTCATAAAGCAATAACAGTTACATCAAATGCTACTGTTCCAACCCAGGTTTTAATTATTACCGGCGAAGTGTTGGCAAGAGCCAAAACATATAAGGATACGTTTACTGTTGCTTCAGGGAATTTGCGAATGATGTCGAATCATATTGCTTTTATGGAATTAAAAAACTATGAAACAAAAACGGATACTGTTGAAATATTGAACGACTGGAATAAACCAATGACATTTGAAGTTACCACAAAGCTGGCTTTTGCTAAATGTATTGTAAAACCTGAAAAGTTGGAGCCTAAAGAAAAAGGATTGATCATTCTTACATATGATGCTTCTAAAAGGCAGGATTGGGGCTTGATATATGATTATGTAACCATTGCTACAAATGATAGCATAGATGCCAATAAAACAATAACTGTAAGTGCAAATATTCTTGAAGATTTTTCGAAATTAACTCCTGAACAAAAAAAGACATCACCCAAAATTGTTTTTGAAAATGAAATATATGATTTTGGTACAATTAAAGAAGGAGATACGGCAAAGTACACTTTTAATTTTAAAAATAATGGTAAAGGAAATCTTATCATCAGGAAAATAAAAGCAAGCTGTGGTTGTGTTACAACACAGATAATCAATAAAAGTGTAAAGAAAAAGAAATCTAATGTTGCTGTAGCCGGTGATAAATTTCTTTTCAAGAAAGGGAAAAGCGGAAGTATAGAAATTGTGTTTAATTCAACAGGAAGAAAAGGTGATCCTACAAAAACGATAACTGTTATAACCAATGATCCCGAAACACCGGTGATAAATTTAAGCATAAAAGGAAAAGTGGAAGGGAAGTAATATCAATTGTTAATTTAAAATATTTCGATAAACAGCAGTGGCGGCGCGTGAAACGCGCCGCCACTGCTGTTATAAAGATTTCTTAAAATAATACCTTTGCTATTTCAACAATAGGTTTTGGATTACTCATAGTGAAAAAATGCAGACAGGGCGCCCCGTTTTTCAACAATTCCTTGCCCTGCTGAATAGCCCATTCAATTCCTACTTTAGCAGCATCCGCATCGTTCTTGCATTTTTCAATAGCGTTGTATAAATCTTCAGGAATATCAACATGAAATGTGCTTGGTATTTTTGAGACTTGATTTTTTGTAGTTATCGGTTTAATACCGGGAATAATAGGAACATTAATTCCTTTGCTGCGACACTGGTTTACAAAATCGAAATATTTTCTGTTGTCGAAAAACATTTGAGTAACGATGTATTCAGCGCCGGCATCAACCTTGTTTTTTAGAAAATTTAAGTCCGCAGATAAATTTGGAGCTTCGAAATGTTTCTCAGGATAACCGGCAACACCCATACAGAAATCAGTTTTAAAACCATCTTTCAGATCTTCTTCAAGGTAAATGCCATTGTTTATATTTACAATTTGTCTTAATAATTCAACAGAATGTTTATTCCCGTTAGGCTCCGGGGTAAAATCCCTTTCCGTTTTAGGCGGGTCGCCACGAAGAACCAGGATATTTTTAACTCCAAGATAATGCAGGTCAATCAGTGCATCTTCCGTTTCGTGCCTGCTGAAACCTCCGCAAATAAGGTGTGCCACAGCATCAACTTTATAACGGAACATGATGGATGCGCAAATACCAACAGTACCGGGTCTTTTACGAATCAATACTTTTTCAAGGTAACCGTTAGGTCTTTCCTTATAAGTATATTCGCTGCTATGGTAAGTAACATTAATAAAAGGCGGCTTGAAATCCATTAGCGGGTCAAGTATGCCATATAATGATTCAATGCTTTTCCCTTTTAAAGGAGGCAGTATCTCAAATGTAATATAAGGTTTATTACTGCACCTGATGTATTCCGAAACTTTCATAACTTTAAATATTCGGCAAAAATAATGAAAGAAATGACAGATTCATTTTAAAGTATGTTTAATTTTTGAGAAATTTGCAAAAATATTATGCACCCTCTTATAGAGGTGACGCAAATAAAAAAAAGAAAATGAAAATAGAAGAAATCATAAAAAATAAAATCCTTGTTCTTGATGGTGCTATGGGTACCATGATTCAACGTTATAAATTAAGTGAAGAAGAATACCGAGGACAAAGATTTTTATCTCATAGTCATAACCTGAAAGGTTGTAATGATTTACTGAGCATTACACAACCTCAGGTCATTCGCCAGATTCATGATGAATATTTTGCTGCAGGTGCCGATATTATTGAAACCAATACTTTCACAGCACAATCAGTTTCATTGGCAGATTATGGACTTGAAAAATATTCTTATGAAATAAATCTCGAATCGGCAAAGATTGCAAGAAGTGTTGCAGATGATTATAATAAAAAGGAAACTGCGAAATATCGTTATGTTGCAGGTTCTATAGGTCCGATGAATAAAACGGCATCCATTTCACCTGATGTAAATAATCCTGCTTACCGCGCTATTACTTTTGATGAAATAGTTGATTCTTATTCTGAACAGGTTGAAGGTTTACTTGATGGTAATGTCGATATACTTCTTGTTGAAACCATTTTCGATACGTTGAATGCAAAGGCTGCATTGTTTGCAATTAGCAATATTTTTGAAAAAAGGAAAATGTCAGTTCCTGTGATGGTTTCTGTAACCATAACGGATGCAAGCGGTCGCACACTTTCAGGACAAACACTTGAAGCATTTTTAATTTCGGTTTCGCATTTCCCTATTTTTTCTATTGGCTTGAATTGCGCATTTGGTGCGGCTCAGATGAAACCATACATCGAAGCAATTTCTGAAAAAGCTCCTTACTATATTAGTCTGTATCCTAATGCCGGATTGCCAAATCAGTTTGGCGGATACGATGAGTCTGCTGCCGAAATGGTTGCCATTGTTGAGAAGTACATGGGTAATGGTTTCGTAAATATTGTTGGTGGATGTTGCGGAACAACACCTGAGCATATTAAACTTCTTAGCGAAAAAGCAAAATTATATAAACCGCATATCCCTGTCGTTGCTGATAAAATAACAAAGTTATCAGGTTTAGAACCAGTTGAATTTTTTGAAGGATGCAATTTTGTGAATATTGGCGAACGTACTAATGTTGCGGGTTCACGTAAGTTTGCAAATCTTATTAAAGATAAAAAGTTTGAAGAAGCCATTTCGGTTGCACGTCAGCAAATAGAAGGCGGGGCGCAGATAATCGATATTTGCATGGATGATGCTATGCTCGATGCTGAAAAATCCATGGTGACGTTTTTAAATCTGATAGCGTCAGAGCCAGATATTGCTAAGGTTCCGGTGATGATTGATTCTTCGAAGTGGAATGTAATTGAAGCTGCTTTAAAATGTGTTCAGGGAAAATCAATAGTGAATTCCATCAGTTTGAAAGAAGGTGAAGAAGTTTTCAAACAACGTGCTTTGCACATTCACCAGATGGGAGCTGCTATGATTGTTATGGCTTTTGATGAAAAAGGTCAGGCTGAGACATACGAAAGAAAAATTCAGATTTGTGAACGTGCATATAAAATTTTGACCAACGAAGTTGGTGTGCCGCCACAGGATATTATTTTCGACCCGAATATCCTGTCAATAGGCACAGGCATTGAAGAGCATGATAATTATGCTGTGAATTATATCAATGCAGTGAAATGGATTAAAGAGAATTTACCATATTGTAAAGTTAGTGGTGGCGTTAGTAATCTTTCATTTTCATTCCGTGGAAACGACAGGGTACGCGAAGCAATGCATGCAGTTTTCTTATATCACGCTGTAAAAGCCGGGATGGATATGGGAATTGTAAACCCATCACAGCTCGAAGTTTATGATAACATTTCTGAAGATTTTTTGAAATTGACTGAAGACATTGTTTTGAATCGCATGAAAGACGCCACTGAGCGCTTGATTACATTTGCTGAAAATCTAAAATCAGTTTCGCAGAAAGAACAGAAAGTGTTGGAGTGGCGCAATAAATCACTTGATGAACGCATTCAATATTCAATTATAAAAGGCATTACAGAATTTGTAAATGATGATATCAATGAAGCATTACAAAAATACCCGGCTGCATTAAATATCGTGGAAGGACCGTTAATGAGCGGGATGAATCATGTTGGTGAATTATTTGGTTCTGGAAAAATGTTTCTTCCGCAAGTAGTGAAAAGCGCCAGGGTGATGAAACAGGCGGTAAGCATTCTGCTTCCTTATTTTGATAATGATAAAAAAAATGGGAAATCAAAAGCAGGAAAAATAGTTTTGGCAACAGTAAAAGGCGATGTGCACGATATTGGAAAAAATATTGCTGGTGTGGTTTTGGCTTGTAATAATTTTGAAGTGGTCGATTTAGGTGTGATGGTTCCTGCCGAAAAAATTCTTGAAGCTGCTAAAAATGAAAATGCCGACCTTGTTGGATTGAGTGGATTAATTACCCCATCGCTTGAAGAAATGGTGCACATCGCGCGTGAATTTGAAAAAGAAGGTTTAAATATTCCTTTGATAATTGGAGGCGCAACAACTTCTAAAGTGCATACTGCGCTTAGGATTGCAACAGAATATAGCCAGCCTGTGATTCATGTAAATGATGCATCGTATGGCGCAAGAGTAGCAGTAAACCTGATGTCGAAAAATTTACGTTCCGGTTTTGTTCAGCAGTTGCATGATGAATATGAACAGATAAAAACAGATTATTCAAATAAAGAAAAAGAAACATTAGTATCGCTGGAAGCAGCTCGCAGCAATAAGTTTAAAGCATTATTCAATAATGAAACGGTGAAAGCACCTGCTAAAAAAGGAATAACGGTTTTCGAAAATTTTGAACTGGAAAAACTTGTTCCTTATATTGATTGGACATTTTTCTTCCATCAGTGGAAGCTCAATGGAAAATATCCTGCAATATTAAATGATGCTGTTAAAGGCAAGGAAGCAAAACAATTATTTGATGATGCACAACACATGTTGAATGATATTGTAAAAAATAAATTGTTTGTTGCAAATGCAGCAGTGGCAATATATCCGGCTGCAAGCAGGGGAGATGATGTGATTGTTTTTTCGGATGAAAAACATCAAGATGAAATTGCAAAATTTTCTTTTTTACGTAACCAGCAGAAAAAAAATAATGAACCCAATTGTTGTCTTGCCGATTTTATTGCTCCCGCAGGTAGTGGCGTGAACGACCATTTAGGCATGTTCGCAGTTACCGCTGGTATTGGTGCTGATAATAAATACGAAGAGTTTATGAATAGCGGCGATGATTATTCTGCTTTTATGCTTCGTATTCTTGCCGACCGTTTTGCAGAAGCTTTTGCTGAATACCTGCATGAAGAAGTAAGAAAGAAAATTTGGGCATACAGCAAAAATGAAAAAAATAATATTGACGATCTTTTGCATGAGAAATATACCGGAATAAGACCGGCGCCGGGCTATCCCGCTTGTCCTGACCACAGCAGCAAGTTTGAAATTTTTAAATTGCTCGATGCCGAAAAAAATACAGGCATCACTTTAACCGAATCGGCAATGATGGTTCCTGCTGCATCTATTTGTGGCTGGTACTTTGCGCATCCGCAGGCAAAATATTTTAATGTTGGAAAAATTGATAAAACTCAACTCACCGATTTTGCAAAACGAAAAGGAATAACACTTAAAGAAGCCGAGAAATGGCTGGCTTCTGGGATTGCATATTAATGTTTGTTTCTTGAGAAATAAATATCCAAAATTACAGACACTGTTTGAAAAATTTGGAAAAAGCCAGACACTGTATGGCAAATCGGGAACGCGACAAAACAATGAAAACAAAAAGTAACTAAGCTATAAAAGAATCATAACCCATATGCCTTTTAAACGCATTTTTATTTTTATAATTTTTATCTCTACAGCTTATTGCGGTTTTGCTCAACAGGAATATATTCTTACATCGCCCAATAATATTAATTCAATAAAATTTTTTATACAAAACGGAAAACCCTGTTATACCGTTCAATTCCAAAAAGCATTGCTGCTCGATACTTCTGCATTGGGACTTCAGCTTAAAGAAACCGATCTGTCAACCAATATGGTAGTGGAAAAAATTGCGCAACGCAGTTTTAATGAAACATGGAAACCGGTTTGGGGAATTTCGGAAACCATAAAAAATAATTATAACGAACTTACCGTTTCGTTGTACAACAAGGAAACTAAAATTCCTTTGAAAATTATTTTCCGTGCCTTCGACGATGGAATTGCTTTTCGTTATGAGTTGCCTGCAAATAATAAATTCACGGATTTTATCGTAACCGAAGAATTGAGTTCATTCAATTTTGCTGATGATTTGGAATCGTGGAGTATTCCCGCTGATGTTTTTGCATACGAAGGTTTATATGTCAAAGCTCCTGTTTCCAAGCTTACGCATGTGAATACACCTATTACTTTTGAAGGAATCAACGGGAATTATTTTGCTATTCACGAAGCCGCTTTGTATGATTATTCGGAGATGACCTTGATGCGCGATAAAAAAAATATTAAACAACTGAATGCTTTTTTATGGACTGATTCCAATGCTTGTAAAGTTGCGGCATCGCTGCCTTTTGTTACACCATGGAGATATTTGCAAACCGCTGCTTCGCTTGAACAGCTGGTTACATCAGGCATTGAGCAAAACCTGAATGAGCCTTGCCGGATAGATGATGTAAGCTGGATAAAACCTATGAAGTTTGTTGGTATTTGGTGGTCTATGCATACAAAAGAAAAAACATGGTATGCCGGAGCTTCTCACGGCGCTAATACTATAGACACAAAAAAATATATTGACTTCGCCGCGAAACATAATATGGGTGGCGTACTTGCCGAAGGCTGGAATGAAGGCTGGGAAACATGGCAGTATGGAAAAATGAGTGTTCAGAATTATGTAAAACCGTATCCCGATTTTGATCTGGATGAAGTGGTAAAATATGGCAAATCAAAAAATGTGGAATTCATTTCACATTTCGAAACGGGCGGAAATATTCCAATGTTCGAGCAGCAAATCGATACTGCATTTGCTTTTCTTCATAAATTAAATATTGTTGCATTAAAAACAGGATATGCCGGAAGCATCATTCCTAAAGGGAATCAGCATCACGGTCAATATATGGTCAGACATTTTCAAAAAGTTGTGGAGCTGGCCGCAAAAAATCATGTGATGCTTGATGTGCATGAACCCATCAAGCCTACAGGCATTGACCGGACATACCCGAATCTGCTTTCGCAGTAAGGAGCACGCGGACACGAGTGGGATGCAACATTTAAAACCATTCCACCATATCATAGCACCATTCTCCCTTTTACACGCTTGTTAGCCGGACCGTATGATTACACGCCCGGAATATTTCACATGATAATAAATTCCGAAAAACATATTCGTGTAAATTCAACATTGGCAAACCAGTTGGCATTGTTCGTTACTATTTTCAGTCAGTTGCAAATGGCTGCTGATAAAATTGAGAATTACGAAAACAATGCTGCATTCAAATTCATTGAAGATGTTCCAACGGTATGGCACGAAACCCGCGTTCCTATGGCGAAATTGGGCGAGTATGTTGTTATGGCGCGCAGGTTCAACAACAACTGGTACCTGGGCGGACAAACCAATCAGTATGAACGTTTGTGTAAAATTCCTTTATCGTTTTTGTCAAATGGTATTTCATATGTTGCATCGGTTTATGCTGATGCAGCCGAAACCAATTGGTACACAAATCCTGAAAAAATATTTATAAAAAATTATTTGGTAACAAACACCGACACTATTTATGCTGCTATGGAAAAGTGCGGTGGCATTGCCATTTCGTTTGTTCCCGAAAAAGATGCAAAACAATTAACGGACACGATTCCTTTTATAGCTACTTTCAACAAACTGGCAAATGAAAAAATGAAAAACTTTTCTTTAACCAAAACCTTTGGTGTAGAAATAAAAAAACATCTGGCATATAATGCGAAAATAAAATATATACAACCATACAGCGAACAATACACGGGCGGTGGCGATTCATGTCTTGTTGATGGCGCGAATGGCGGCATGCTTTATAACTCGGGATACTGGCAGGGCTATAATGGCAACGATATGGAAGTAGTTATCGATATGAGAAAAGCTGTTGCAGTGAACAAAGTAAGTATTTCATTTTTGCAAATGTACAACGACTGGATATTTTTACCCATGCAGGTTGAAGTTTCTGTTTCTACAGATAATATCACGTTTAATAATTTTAAAACTTTTAATTTCACAGCAACACAATTAGATGATGAAGCTTGTATTGGTGAAAGCAAAATTGATTTGAATGCAACAGCAGTTCGTTATATAAAAATAAAAGCAAAGAACAGGGGACTGTGCCCCGATAACCATCCCGGTGCAGGCCAGAAAGCATGGCTGTTTTGCGATGAAGTGGTAGTTGAATAAATTAAAAAGATTGTTTACTTTTGATTGGTAATTTTAATAAAACCCAACTTGCTCATTTTTTATATTATACCGACAGAAAAGAGTTTTGCAAAAATATTTTTTGTTTTCTTTACGGTATAACTCGTTCTAAACAGTTTTGCCTTTGCAAACCTTATAAGAACGAGTATAAAATATTTTTTCTACGAATTCATTGATAGCATAAATTCCTTTATTAATTTGTATAAAAGTTCTTGCGCGTCTCCTGAAGCGTAAAATATAATTCTTAGGTCAATCCCAAATTCGAAGCATATTTGATTGCTTCAATAACATTAAGAAGGATATTAACAATCGGTATAATACCCAATATAAGTTATAAGATAGGTAACGAATCAGTGTGGATAAATATTAATTAACATTAATATAATATTATTTAAGAATTCTTATCTCGCAGATTTTCGCAGAAACAATTTTTACTATTTTTTACTTTCCGCGTTCGCCGCGGCGAAATCAGCGATTTTTATCAGCGTTCATCAGCGAGAAATATTTTTTAGCTCTGATTAGTTACTAAGATAGAATTTTAAACAGTAAAAAATTATTGTTATGATGAAAAATTATATTTGTGGTCCTTTTCCAATTGCCATCGTTCCTGCAAAATAACGGTTTTTTATTTCGGAAGATTTCTTAACGAAATTTTCTACACCTTCTTTTTTTATTGTACACAGGTTGTACATTTTCATATTATGAGGTAACTTATTTGCTCTGTCGGCAGAAGGATGGAGCGTTAAGCAAGGGAAATCATTACACTCATAGCAAAAATTCAATTTCTTTTTTGAGATACAATTAAAAGTCTCACATATTTTCTGGATTAGCGGGCACTTTCCATTTGTCGGTCTGCAACCCTTGCAGGGTATTATATCTTTTGAAATCCCCTTTGCAACAAGCTGGTCAAAGAGTTGCGTGTTATCTTTACAAGTGTATAATTCACAGATGCCACAGTCGATGCCGCATGGCGCAACTAAATTTAATCTTTCTGATGTTTCCATTTTCTTAAAGAATATTATTGAATAAATTTATCAGGCAAAAAACAAAATAAGCATTTGAGCAATAATCACACGCAGGAACATAGTTAACGGGTAAACCGTAGCATACGCAATAGCCGGCGCTTCGGATTGTGCAATGGAATTGGCAAATGCTAGGGCAGGAGGGTCGGTCATACTGCCTGAAATAAGTCCGCAAGTTTCAAGAAAATTTCTTTTCATGAAAACTCTTGTTATCAAACCAATAATAATAACAGGGATAAATGTAATCAGGGCGCCATATCCCATCCATGTAAATCCATCGCCCGAAACCAGTGTGGTAACGAAGTTTTCGCCGGCTTTAATTCCAACACTTGCCAGGAAAAGAACAATTCCAATTTCGCGAAGCATAATATTAGCGCTTGGTGTGGTGTATGCATTCAGTGAGAATTTGTAACCGTACCGGCTTAATAATATAGCTACAATTAACGGACCGCCTGCCATTCCTAGTTTTACCGGTGTAGGGATTCCATGAATAGCTATAGGAATACTTCCCAAGATTACTCCAAAAATAATTCCCGTGAATATTGGAAACAAGTTGGGTTCATTCAGTTGTTTTATTGAATTACCAAGAATTTGCGCTACATTTTCTATCGACGTTTCATCACCAACTATAGTAAGCTTATCGCCTATCTGTATTTTGAAATCAGGAGAAGCTATGAATTCAATACCTGTACGATAAACTCTGGTGATGTTGATACCAAAGCGGGGACGTAGTTTAAGTGATGCCAGTTCTTTTCCAATAATATGACGGTTTGTTACCAGCACTTGTTTTGAAATTAATTTGCTTCGAAGTAATGAAATATCTTTATCGCTTTTACTGCCGAAAAGTTTTGTCAGTTCAGGAATGCTGCCTTTATGAGCAATAAGAAGAATGACATCTCCTTTGTTCAGTATTGTTTCTGCATTCGCAATTTTGATTTCATTATTTTGCTGAATTCTTGAAATAACAGCATCGTTTATAAGGTAGTTGTCAAAATCTTTAATCTTTTTACCGAAGACATCAGGATTGTCAATGATTATGCTGGTTTTGTCAGGAATTGTTTCTTCAGGATGTTGTGCTTTTTCAAAATTTTTAAGCTCAAGGTTTATATCTGTTTTTGTTATACGTCTGATGATAATCATTGAAATTATGATCCCAATTACTCCAAAAGGATATGCCACGGCATAACCAAGACCAATGTCCTGAATTTCTCCGTTGCCGGAAATTTGTGATAATGCCTGCTGCGCTGCACCAAGCCCGGGAGTATTGGTTACAGCACCCGACATGATGCCTGTAAGCATTGGCATTGAAATACCTGATGTGAAATGCAGAATGATTGTAATTACTGTTCCGAGTAACACTACCGAAATAGCTAGTAAATTCAATGCTATCCCACCTTTTCTGAATGATGAAAAAAAACCGGGACCTACTTGTAATCCTATGAAAAATACAAATAAGACCAGTCCGAAATTTTTTATGAAATCGAGCACATCATAGTTGATCCTGAATCCTAAATGTCCGACAATGATTCCGGTAAATAAAACAAAAGTAACGCCCAGCGAAATTCCATGTATTTTAATTTTCCCAAGCAGAACACCTGAAGTAATCACCAGGCTGTATATAAGTATGGCTTGGGCTATAGATTCTTTCCAGAACAGATCATTGAACCAGTTCACGGTTTTGTATATTAAAAAGTTAAACTATACTGAATGAATTTTGGAATTTTTGCAAACTCATTCATTTGAAGAACAAATGCAAAATTAATATAAAATCTTGCGCGGAAAATTAATTTGTAAAATATAAAAGTGGTTTGGAATAAACAAAAAGCGCGCGCCTTTTCGGCGCGCGCTTTCTATAAAAATAATATTTTTTCTACGAATTCATTGAAAGAAGGAACTCTTCATTCGTTTGAGTGAATTTCATTCTTTCTTTAACAAATTCCATAGCTTCAAGTGGTGTCATATCGGCAAGATGGTTTCTTAAAATCCATACGCGTTGTAATGTTTCCTTGTCAAGCAGCAGGTCGTCGCGGCGCGTACTTGAAACAATGATATCGATAGAAGGGAAGATACGTTTGTTCGAAAGTTTGCGGTCGAGCTGTAACTCCATATTTCCTGTTCCTTTGAATTCTTCAAAGATAACTTCGTCCATCTTGGAACCGGTGTCTATCAAGGCTGTTGCAATGATTGTGAGTGAGCCGCCCTTTTCTATTTTACGAGCTGCACCAAAGAAACGTTTTGGTTTATGTAAAGCATTTGAGTCCACACCACCGGTAAGTACCTTGCCTGAAGCCGGTGCTACCGTGTTGTATGCACGTGCCAAACGTGTTATAGAGTCGAGTAAGATAACTACATCATGTCCGCATTCAACCATTCTTTTTGCTTTTTCCAAAACAATGTTTGCAATTTTTACATGCTTTTCGGCCGGTTCATCAAATGTTGAAGAAATAACTTCGGCGCGTACGCTGCGAGCCATATCGGTAACTTCTTCAGGACGCTCGTCAATGAGAAGTATCATCATGTAAACTTCAGGATGATTGTAAGCAATAGCGTTTGCTACTTCTTTAAGCAAAACAGTTTTACCGGTTTTAGGTTGAGCAACTATCAATGCACGCTGGCCTTTACCAATAGGGGTAAACAGGTCGATGATACGTGTTGAAATCGTTCCGCCGGGATGTCCGGTGATTTTAAATTTTTCAATAGGAAATAAAGGAGTAAGATAATCGAAAGGAACCCTGTCGCGTACCTGTGCAGGATCACGTCCGTTGATCAATTCTACTTTTATCAATGGGAAATATTTTTCGCCTTCTTTAGGTGGGCGTATGTTTCCTTTAACCGTATCACCGGTTTTCAATCCAAAAAGTTTTATCTGCGATTGTGAAACATAAATATCGTCAGGTGAATTCAAATAATCGTAATCCGATGAACGAAGAAAACCATAACCATCGGGCATGATTTCAAGAACTCCTTCACTATTAACCACGCCATCAAATTCAGAGATCAGGTCATTGGTATTCCTGCGTTCATAAAATTTAGTGCGGGGTTGAAATTCCTTTTTCTCGCTTTCTTCAGGTTTTTGAACTTCTTCTTTTGGTTCTGTTTGAATTTCGTTTTCCGGTGGTGTTACTTCTTTATTTTCGATAACCTCATTATTAACTACCGGTGTAATTTCAAATGTTTCGGGTACTTCTTCAACCACAGGTGAAATGTTTTCAACGCTTAATTGTATGGCTGTGGGGTCAACAATAAGTTCTTTATTTTCGGGAAAATCGATTTTTATTTTTTTATGAATAGGTTCTTTTACAATACCGTCTTCAGTATTTTTTCTCCGGTGCCGGAATATTTTGCGTTCTTTCGATTCTTTTTCAGCAACAATATCTGCGGGCGAAGGATTCAACGCCTGATGGTCAAGTATTTTGTAAATAAGTTCTTGTTTTTTTAATGCTTCGTACTTGGGAATGTTTAGTTGTTTTGCAATTTCTTTTAACTCCGTAGCGAGTTTGTTGTTTAATTCAATAATGTCGTACATGAATGAGATGTTTTGTTAATAATGATAATTTTAGAAATAATTATTATTAGAGTTAATAATAGTTGTGATTTAATTATTTTAAAGAAAAAATTGATTTATAAAAAAGGAAATGCCTTTGGGAATTGTATTGCAATATTACAACTTTTTTATAAAACAACAAAATTTTTTAGAATATAGAACATACATCATATTAAAATTAGTTGTTATTTTTGCCGTAATAAAAATTTTAGTTCTATGATACAAAGAATTCAGACACTTTGCTTACTTATCGCATTAGGTACAATCTCGGCATGTTTCTTTCTTCCTTTCTGGGAATACCAGGGCAGCGACTATTTGTATGAGGTAAATGTTTTTGCTGTAAAATTCATTAGCGGCAATCCTCAGATTTTGTATGTAAGTACAATACCTATTTTAATAATACTTGCTGTTTCAGGTCTTATTACTATTGCCGCAATATTTTATTTTAAAAACAGGCAAATGCAAATGAAAATAAATAATTTCAATATTTTCCTTACCATAATTTTTTCAGGAACTGTATTTTTGTGGATACCTTATATGATAAATCAACAAATCCCTACAGCTGTGGCATCTTGGAAGTATGGATTAATTTTACCGCTTATCACTTTGTTCTCACTTATTTTTGCAAATCAATTTATTAAGAAAGACGAAAAGCTTGTAAAATCAGCTGATAGATTGAGATAGATTTATTCTTTGTCATTAGTTGTAGGGTTGCGCAACTGGTTTGGTGGAAAGTGGAAAAAAACTATTACCTAAAAACAAATTTTTTGACCAGCTGCCTAACCTATAAACATAAGCCCATTGTTAATAGTTGTTGGGTTGTGCAACTGGTGTTAAGTTAAGTCTAATATGTTACAGAATGTCATGTTGAGTTTATCGAAATGTGAACATTCTGTAAGCGGTTTATCCTTCGATGAACTCAGGATGACCGCTATTTCAAAATTAACTTAACAATAGTGTGGTGGAAAGTGGAAAAAAACTATTACCTAAAAACAAATTTTTTGACCAGCTGCCTAACCTATAAACATAAGCCCATTGTTAATAGTTGTTGGGTTGTGCAACTGGTGTTAAGTTAAGTCTAATATGTTACAGAATGTCATGTTGAGTTTATCGAAATGTGAACATTCTGTAAGCGGTTTATCCTTCGATGAACTCAGGATGACCGCTATTTCAAAATTAACTTAACAATAGTGTGGTTGAAAGTTGAAAAAACTATTAACAAAAACAAATTACTTGACCAGCTGCACTACCTATAAACAAATGACTCTTTTTTTAAGATTGTATTATTTTATTCCGAAAAAGTTTATAATGTTATCCACCTCTGAATCCCAGTAATTATAGTCATGTGCTGCTTCCGGCATATTGAGTTTTATTTTTAATGCAGGATGATATTTTTTCAGCGAATCATAAAATTCAATGGTTTGTTCGGGTGGAACAACTTTATCTTTTTTGCCATGACCTAAATAAATAGGTGTTTTAAATTCATTAATTCGAAAAACGGGATTATCAATTTTTTGCCAACGTTCCTTGTATGTCCCGAATGCTCCGTAGAATGCAGTAACCAGTCTGTCGGTTGGTAATTTAACCTGGTCGTAATCACCTGAAAGTGCTGCTGCTCCTTTGAATAAATAGGGGAAATCAAGAAGCACTAATGCAACACCACGTGCACCTGTTGATAATCCTACAATATAGTTATTGTCATTTTCAATCAACAATCCAAAATCTTTTTTTAACAAAGGAATAAGAGTATCTGAAAGCCATGAACGTGTTGGGTAAATAAGCATATCGGCGCGGGTTTCGGGATAGTTTATATCCTGGTACAAACTTTTACCCATATCGGGAAGTACAACATAAAATCCTAGTTTGGTAACTTTATCACAAATGCTGGTCTTTGTGCACCAGTCATCGGCAGGCAGATTCCAGCCATGTAACATTAAGAAAACACCTTTCCTTTTTTCTGAAGGAACTTTAATAAAAACTTTTCTATTATTGATTGTTAACAGGGTATCGGTTTTCGGACTTTTATTTTTGATGCTGCTGTCGGTATTGATTTTACAGGTATCGTATGAAGATGCAGAATTTGCTTTGGTCTCGAAAATTGAAATAAAATAGGATAAAATAAAAATCAATAGTAATAGAATTATTAATGCTATGATTATAAAATAAAGAGTTTTGCCAGGTTTCATCTCTGATTATTTAAAATGTAATTCATGATTTTTTCTTTGTCGTTTGGGTGAAACCATTGCATAGCTTTATTTTTCCGGAACCATGTAAGTTGTCGCTTCGCATATTTACGTGTATTAATATTTATATTTTCAATGGCTTGCTCTAATGTGGTTTTCCCTTCAATATATTCGAATAACTCTGTATATCCAACAGTATTAAGGGCGTTCAGGTTGCGGAAAGGATATAGTTCAGTGGCTTCTTCAACTAGCCCTTGTTGAATCATTATATTGGTGCGCTTTTTAATTATTTCTATAAGTTCATTTTTTTCGCGATTCAGCCCGATAAATAAACAATTGAAATTTCTTTTTTTATTTTTACTTTTCCTGAGATCTGAATATTTTAACCCGGTAGTCATGCAAACTTCTACAGCACGTATAAGCCTTGCGGGATTATTCATATCAACCTGTTTGCAAAATTCAGGGTCGAGATTTTTAAGCATCACCTGTAATGAAGTTATTCCTTCCGCTTCAAATTTTGCTTTCAGGTATTCACGTGTATCGGTATCTGCATCGGGTAAGTCGTCGATTCCTTTAACAACGGCATCAATATATAAACCTGAACCGCCTGTCATTATAAGGCGATCATGATCTTTAAAAAGCGAATCAATCTTTTTTATTGCATCATTTTCATATTTTGAAACGTTGTAATAATCATAAATAGAAAGGTGCCCGATAAAATGATGTTTTACTTCTTTAAGTTCTGAATCGGAAGGAGGAGCTGTGCCTATTTTTAATTCTTTATAAAACTGGCGTGAATCGGCAGAGATAATTTCTGTACGGAAAAATTTAGCTACTTCAATACTAAGTTTTGTTTTACCAACAGCTGTTGGTCCTGTAATAATGATAATCTGTTTATCAGAATTTGTCATCATCAAAATTTGCACTGCCTTCGCTACCTTCAGCGTTGAATTCGTCGGAAAATTCAGAATCGGAAAATAATTCTGATTCTTCATTTTCTTCATCTTTTAATGGCGGAACATCATATAATAATTCTTCATCATCGTCATCCAACCCGGCTGAAACTTTTATAGATTGCGCTCCAGCCTTAGGTATCTCGCCTGATTTTTTAATACAGCGCGGGTAAGTAACTCCTTTTTCTGCAGGAATAATTTTGCTTAATTCAATATAAAATTCATATAAGTTTAGAAAGTCATACACATAAATCAAACGCTGGTGAGGGTCGTCAATAAACTTGTTCAATTTGCATGATTTCATTATCAGCGGAGCTGTTTCCTTTTCTTCTTCTTCGCTCATATCAATAAGAGCGATTTCTTTTTTGCGATTCCACTTATTGTCGCAAATATAAAATGATGCTAATTCTTGTCCGCTAAGCCCGGCAGCCTGGATAATGGCTTTGTGGAAACTTTCAAAAGTATCACCTGAGCTGATTTCAATGTCGAGAAAAAAATCATCCAGATCTTCAAGCAGTATTTTAAATCTGTACACGTGCATAACCGTTCATTTTTCAGTTTAACAACATGAGGTAAAATTAGTATTTTTTTTATAATATAAAGATAAAGGATTTCAATAAAAATATCAACAGTTTATTAAAAAAAATCATAGAAACATTGTAAGATTATATCGATAAATAATTTCTAAATAAAAAAAAGATTAGGAATGTTTCAGTCCCAGTTTTTCGCCTTCCTGTAGCATAAGCTGATAAGCTTCTTCAAAAGTATTTCCTATGATTCCGTCGAGAATGGCTTCACGTATGGCTTCTTTGATGATGCCTACTTCACGGCAGGGTTTTATGTTAAATGTTTTCATTATTAATTCACCGTCAACCGGGGGCTGCCAGTTGCGGAGTTTGTCTTTTTCTTCTATCTCGGTAAGTTTTTTTCTTACGATCTCGAAATTTTTCAGGTAGCGTTTTACTTTTGCCGGATTTTTTGAAGTAACATCAGCTCCGCAAAGAAGCATCAGGTCGTCGATTTCCTGTCCGGCATCAAATAAAAGTCTTCGAATTGCCGAGTCGGTAACATTTTCTTCTGTAAGCGAAATAGGCCGTAAATGAAGCTGTACTAATTTTTCAACATACTTCATTTTTTCATTCATAGGTAATTTCAGTCTTCTGAAAATTCCTGAAACCATTTTGCTTCCAATAAAATCGTGCCCATGAAATGTCCAGCCCGATTCGGTATCAAATTTTTTTGTAACCGGTTTGGCAATATCATGAAGAATGGCGGTCCATCTTAGCCACAGGTTGTCCGATACCATTGAGATTTTATCGAGAACTTCAAGTGTGTGATTAAAATTATCTTTATGTCCTTTTCCTTCCATTATTTCTATGCCACTAAGGGCAAGCATTTCAGGGAATATCAATTCAAGAAGTCCTGATCTTTTCAACAGCTCAAATCCAATGGAAGGTTTTTTGGAAAGTATGATTTTATTTAGTTCATCAGCAATTCTTTCCCTGGAAATAATGCTGATTCGTTCTTTCATTTTTAAAATGGATTCAAAAGTTTTTTCTTCGATAGTGAAATTAAGTTGTGTTGCAAATCGTATGGCGCGTAGCATTCTTAGCGGATCATCGCTGAATGTTATTTCGGCATCGAGTGGAGTGCGGATGATACCGTTTTTCAAATCTTCCAATCCATTGAACGGGTCGATTACTTCACCGAAGTTTTCCTTTTGAATACAAATAGCAAGCGCATTTATTGTAAAATCGCGGCGATTCTGATCATCCTGTATGCTTCCGTTCTCTACAACCGGTTTACGAGAATCCAGGTTGTATGATTCTTTGCGGGCGCCAACAAATTCAACATCCATATCACCATAGCGAAGCATGGCTGTTCCGAAATTCTTGAAAATTTTCACATCGACATCTTTTCCTAATTTTAAAGAAACGCGTTTGGCTAAATCAATACCGCTGCCTGCTGCAACAATATCAATATCTTTACTGTTACGTTTTAAAATCAGGTCGCGAACAAAACCGCCGATTACGAATGCTTCAATGCCAATGTCCGATGCGGCTTCGGCAATAATATCAAGTATTTTAAGGTTAGTGTATAATTTCAATTTTTATTTTCTGATGATTTCATAATTGCCATCTTCCAAAAGTTTGATGATCGTCGATGGCCTTATTTCTTTAATATTTTCATGATATAAATTTACAATATAATCAACGTTCTTTTTAATTTCTGAAGAAATTTTACTGAAAAGAAGCGCTGTGGGTTCGCCTGAAACATTTGCAGATGTTGAAACTACAGGTTTGCCAAAAAACGTGATCATTTGTTTGCAGAATTCATCACTTACAACACGAATAGCAACAGTGCCATCCGATGCAATAGCTTTTTTTGCAAGATTTTTTGCTTTAGGATAAATGAATGTAGTAGGGCGATCCATGTTCTTTACCAGGTCCCATGCTATTTCCGGTATGTTCTCAACATATTCTTTTACCATATCAATATCGCTGACCAGTAAAATCAGGCTTTTGCTTTCAAGGCGTTTTTTTATTTTGAATATTTTTTGAACAGCAGCCTGGTTTGTAGCATCGCACCCAATTCCCCAAATAGTATCGGTGGGGTAAAGGATGATTCCTCCTTTGGTTAGCACATTTACCGTTTTATCAATTTCTTCAAGCATTTTAGTGGGGTATTGAAGTAACTAATTTATTTATTTCAATAGAATAAGCACATTCAAAATGATGTTCCGGGCAAGTTTTAAAGCCATGTAATCCGCAAGGGCGGCATTCCATCACTTTATCCGTTTCTGCGATAAACGATTTTTCGGATAAAGGTCCAAATCCGAAAGATGGAACAGTAGAGCAAAATATTGCTGTTACTGCTGCATTCATTGCCGATGCGATATGCAATGGAGCCGAGTCGTTTACAAAATTCATAACGGCATCCTTCATTAATGCTGCAGTTTGAAGTAATGTTAATTCCCCTGCAAGGTTCAGGATTTTATCTTTTCTTGTATCAGCGATCAAATCATTACATAAGGCTTCATCACTTTCAGCGCCGATTAAAATTATTTTGAATTTATTATCGATGGCATTGATAAGTTCTATCCATTTTTCGTAAGGGAATTGTTTGGTAGCCCATACCGATGCAGGCGCTATACAAATATATTGCTGTGTTTTATATTTTTCTGTTTTCGCAAGATCAATTTCAGAAGGGTAAAGTTTTGGGAAAAACCTTTTATCGTTTCCCAGAAAATCAATCAATGAAAGATTCCTGTCAATCTCATGAATCGGCTTATCTGCTTTACCGATAATATGTTTTCTTTTGTGTGAAAATAAAAACGAAAAAGGATTTTTACTGAAACCTGTAGTTGTTTTCGCTCCCGAAAAAGCAGTAATAAAACCGCTGGAAGCAAAGCGGTGCGCATTAACCACAAGTTCGTATTTTTTTGATTTGATATATTTCCTTGTTTTAAAAAGGTTCCCTGTTTTATTTTCTTTTTTATTCCAGGTGATTATTTCATTGATGTATGGATGGTTTTCGAGCAGTCCTTCGTTGCCTTTACGAAGAAGAAAATCAATTTTAGAAGCAGGGTAGAGGTAGTGAAGTTTTTCAATAAGAGGTGTGGCAAGTATTACGTCGCCTATAAATGCTGTTTGTATGATAAGTATACGTTCCAAAGTAAATAATAAAGGTAATGCAAAATTACAATTATGATTGAAAGGATGGGTGTTTTAATTAAAAATTATTCAGTTCTCAGGTAGTTGATGGTAACGGAATTTAATTTTTTAAAATATTCATATATCATATCAGAAAGGCTTTTCCTGATTTTAAAAACCACATTGCATGTCATCTCGAAATTAGTGGAAATGATATCGGCATGTTTATCCTTGAGCATTTTCATTACTTCGTTCATAATGGCATAATCGTATGTTATTTCATAAACATCATAAACATTTTTTGTAATGATGTTGGCATTTAACAAAGCTTCAGCAGCGCTTGTTTTGTATGCGTTTATCAGTCCGCTGACACCAAGCAATGTGCCTCCAAAATATCGTGTAACTATTATTAAAATGTTGGTAAGGTCTTTCGATTGTATTTGCCCGAATATAGGTCTGCCGGCAGTTCCCGAAGGTTCGCCATCATCATTTGTCCTGAAAGTGGATTTGTCAAAACCTATCCTGTATGCATAACAATGATGATTGGCATCATGATATTTTTTTCTTATTTCAGAAAGAATATTTTTTGCTTCGTCTTCTGTGGTTACAGGATATGCTCGCCCTATAAACTTACTGCCACGGTCGCGGAATGTTCCTTCGGAATATTTTTCAATGGTTTGATATGTATCTTCGAAAAGCATATTTTATTCAGCAAACGTAATTAAAATAATGGAAATTAATGCAAGGGCAATACCAATCCAGTTTCGCGAACTTAACTTTTCCCTGAAAATAAAATATCCTGTAATAGCTGATATTCCTACAACACTAACATTAAAAACAGGAAAAATAAAACTGTTCTTAAAAATTCCAAGTCCAATTAAGAAATAATATGTTGAGCCCCAGTTAAGCAATCCCAGTATTATTCCGGCTAAAATATTTTTAAATTTTATTTTGGTTTTTCCTGATGCAATTTGAATACTAAGGATAATTATTCCGATTACCAGGCTGAAGAAAAATGAGAATGCAAGGAATGTAATAGTTTCGCCATGAATGTAATTCCGCTCGGAATGTTTCAGCAATGAATCATTAATTCCATTTCCTAAAAATAAAAGAATGGGTAAAAGTATGATCCATATACTTTTTATTTTCTCCGATTTATTTTTTTGGAGTATCAGAAAAAATGAAGCCAATGCAGCAATAATTCCACCGGCATTAAAAAAACTGATGGTGTCGTTGTAAAACAATATCCCTATACTTATCGGGATAACAATCGACATTTTGCTTGCTACTGCTGTTATAGCTATTCCTGCTTTTTGTGATGAATAACCGAAAATATTAAATACAACAATTAGTGAAATCCCTGTAAGAATAGAATAAAGAAACCATGGCTTTATATTTACTGTGCTTATAGAAACATTATCGGACATGATAAAGCCCAAAACTGAAGCCACAAGATAATTGGTAACAATAGCCTGGATGACGCTTATGTTAAATTTCTCAAATAATTTGAAAGCGATTAAAATTGCTGCCGAGAGTAGTATGGCGGAAATGAGAATGATCATTTTTTATTTTTATAAATATGAAGAATATCATTTTCAAACATTACCTTTTCATTTGCTTCTACAGTTAATACAGGGGCTTTTACACCATCACCAAATTCAATATTACCGGTAAAAACATTTGCTTCATCCCATATACCGCTATCGATAAAGGTTTGCAGAAGTATTGTCCCGCCTTCAACAATTACCGATTGAATATTTTTTTTGTAAAGTTCATCGCAAATTTGCTGAATAATATTTTTTGTGAAATCAATAACGATGTATTCTATATTATTTTTATTTTCTTTTGCAATGCCTGTGAATACAATTGTTTTTGCTGAATTATCAAATACATGAAGCGTTTCGGGAAGACGTAAATTTTTATCAAGAATAATCCTGGTGGGATTTTTTCCGACCCAGAAGCGAGTTGTTAATTGAGGATTATCAAGCAAAATGGTATTGGTACCTGTCATAACAGCTTGTTCTTCGCAACGCCATTTGTGAACAATAGTTCTTGTTTTTTCACCGGTTATCCATTTTATCCTTTGAGCTTCATTGTTTTTTCTTTTTGTATCAATGAATCCATCGCGGGTCATTGCCCATTTTAAAATAATATAAGGTCTTTTCTTTTGATGAAAAGTGAAAAAACGTTTATTTAGTTCAATACATGATTCTTTTAAAATGCCTGATTTTACTTTGATTCCTGCAGCAGTAAGTTTATTTATCCCATTACCTACAACCAGGATATTTGGGTCTTCGGTTCCAATGATCACTTCAGGAATATTCATTTTAATAATAAGTTCGGCGCAGGGTGGTGTTTTTCCATAGTGTGAGCAGGGCTCAAGATTCACATATAAAATGGATGCTTTCAGCAGTTCTTTTTTTTCTACGGAGTTGATTGCATTAACTTCAGCGTGCGGACCGCCATATTCATGATGATAACCTTCGCCAATAATTTTATTTTCGTGAACAATTACAGAGCCTACCATTGGATTGGGCGCTGTATGTCCCAAGCCTTTTGAAGCCAGTTCAATACATCTTTTTATATAGAAATCGTCATTCATTACCTTTCAAAATTACAATTTTTCGTTAATTTGCTGTTGAAATGAAAATAAAAGAAGCCATTAACAGAATTGACGCATCGCTTAAAAATATTTACGATGAGCGTGAAGCCAGGAGTATTGCATATCTTGTGGTTGAGCATTTACTGAATATCCCTAAAGAAAAAATTCTTTCTATAATGGAAGAAGGAATTAGTATTGATAATGAAACAATGATTCTTGAAGCGATGGATGAACTTGTAAAGTTCAAACCTGTTCAATATGTAACAGGTCATACATCTTTTTACAATTGCAGGATCAATGTAAATGAAAATGTATTAATCCCCCGTTCGGAAACAGAAGAACTGGTTGACCTTATTATCAATGGCAACAATATTATTGATAAACCTATAAAAATATTGGATATCGGAACAGGAAGCGGATGCATTGCCATAGCGCTGAAGAAAAATATTTCATCATCGGAAGTTTATGCAACCGATATTTCTAAAGCAGCCCTATGTATTGCAAAAGAAAATGCTTTGAACAATAAAGTTGAAATCAATTTTTACCATTCTGATATTCTTGATAAATCCACATGGGGAGATGCAAGAGAATATGATGTTATTGTTAGTAATCCGCCATATGTAAGAGAATCGGAAAAAAAATTAATGAGTAAAAATGTGTTGGATTACGAACCTTCGCTTGCCCTTTTTGTTCCTGATGATTCAGCATTGATATATTATAAATCAATAGCTGATTTTTCATTAATCAAATTAAAGCCGGAAGGAAAATTATATTTTGAAATCAATGAAGCTCTACCTGATGAGACTTCTAAAATGTTGCAAAGTAAAGGTTTTGAAGAAATAGTTATCAGGAATGATATTAACGGGAAACCGCGTTTTATTATTTGTAAAAAACCTTAAAAATATATTTTGGCATTTTTGCTTACGTATATAGTTTATTTAATACATTTGGCAGATTTTTCAAAAATATTTTTGTGAGCAGAATTCGGAAATCTTCGGGCATTGATAAACTTACATTTGGCGGTCTTGTAATAACTCTCGGGATTGTTTATGGCGACATCGGCACTTCTCCTTTATATGTAATGAAGGCAATAATTGCAGGAGGTGCAGGAACTATTTCCAGGGAATTGATTTATGGTGCAATTTCGTGCATTATATGGACACTTACTTTGCAAACAACATTAAAATATGTTATCATAACACTTAAGGCTGATAATAAAGGTGAAGGTGGAATTTTTGCTTTATACGCACTGATAAGGAGGCGTGTAAAATGGGTCTTTCTTTTTGCTTTGGTAGGCGGCGCTTCATTGCTGGCTGATGGTATCATTACTCCTTCAATTACGGTTGTATCGGCGGTTGAAGGATTACGACTTGTTAATAGTGATGTTCCTGTTATTCCGATTGTCCTTATCATCATATCAATACTTTTTTTAATCCAGCAGTTTGGAACAAACTATTTAGGTAAATCGTTCGGTCCACTAATGTTTGTATGGTTTCTGATGATGGGCATTATAGGCTTTGCCCAGCTTATTCAATATCCTGATATTTTAAAATCTTTCAGTCCGTATTATGCATATGAATTATTAACAAAATATCCAGGTGGTTTTCTTTTACTTGGAGCCGTGTTTCTTTGTACTACCGGTGCAGAAGCATTGTATTCCGACCTGGGGCATTGTGGAGCAAAGAATATACGGTCAACCTGGGTATATGTAAAAACATGTCTTATATTAAACTATTTGGGACAGGGAGCATGGATACTGAATCATACTTCAATAATAAATTCAGGAGTAAACCCATTTTTTGCATGTATGCCCCAGTGGTTTATAATAACAGGAATTCTTATAGCTACAGCAGCAGCTGTAATTGCAAGCCAGGCATTAATCAGCGGTTCTTATACTATTATCAGCGAAGCAATACAATTAAATTTCTGGCCTAAAGTAAAAGTTACCTATCCTACAACTATAAAAGGACAGATGTTTATCCCCAGTATAAATATTTTTCTCTGGGTATCATGTATTTTTGTTGTTCTCTTCTTTAAAGAATCATCAAACATGGAAGCTGCATATGGCTTGGCAATTACTATAACCATGTTGATGACAACCATTCTGCTTTCGGTGTTTTTGCGTTTCCGAAGAAGAAACATGTTCATTATTATTTCGTTCCTCTTTGTTTATTTATTTATTGAATGTTCTTTTCTTGTTGCGAATATGTATAAATTCAAGCATGGAGGCTGGTTTACTATTTTAATGGCAGGTATACTATTTACAGTAATGTATATATGGTACAGAGGACGTGAAATTAAAAAACGCTTTTTTGAATTTTTAAAGATTGATAATTATAAAAATATTATCCTTGACCTAAGCAAAGATGAAAGTGTTCCCAAATATGCATCCAACTTAGTATACCTTACACGTGCCGATTTTAAAACGGATATCGAATCGAAAATAATTTATTCCATAATTAATAAAAGTCCCAAACGTGCCGATACATACTGGTTTATACATGTTCATGTTCTTGATGAACCCCGCACTATGGAGTATAGCGTTGAAACAATTATTCCCGGTGTTATAATGCGCGTGGAATTCAGGCTGGGGTTTAAGGTTGAACCTAAAATAAATTTATATTTCAAACAGGTTATTGAAGAACTTGTGAAACGTAAAGAGATTAACATCATCAGCAAATATGAATCGCTAAAAAGCCATAACATTATGGGCGATTTCCGTTTTGTTGTTATTGACAGGATTCAAAATTATGATTTTGATTTTTCTCCTTTTGACCAATTTATCATGGACCTATATGCATGGCTTAAGAAAATAGGGATAAGCGATGTAAAAGCATATGGTCTTGATACCAGTAATGTTGATGTAGAAAAAGTTCCCCTGATGTTTGAAAAGGAAATAGATATGAATTTAAAAAGAGTTCATTAATGAACCAGGTTCCTTTGTCCTAATGGACGATCACGCCTGTTCTTAATAATATAATTCTTATTTATAGGCATGGTTTTTCTTTTTATCCTTCGCTGGTATGGACTGTGATGACGATGTACATTAACCGAGCGGCGATGTTTTAACATCCTTTTGAAACGGTGGTGTTTATTGCAGGATGAAAATGTTGTAAGCATCATTATTCCTGCAAAGAGTACGATTAACCATTTCTTATATTGAATCATATTTTTAAATTAAAAAACTGATTTTAAGATAAATAATACAATCAGTTCTATTTGTCAATCAATTTGTAAAACTAATAAAAAATTTTAATAATAAAACAAAACTTTATTTTAATTTCTTTTTTATACATTGAAATTATAGAAAAGGTTACATTTTTTATAAAAAAATTAAGAGTACAATTATAAACCATGAAAGTTAGTAGGTTATACCTTTTTGAGCGGCCATATTTTTATAATACTCAGCTTTTTCTTTATCCTGCCATCCTGTTAAAATACTCTTTAAATTTTGCTTTGCGTTTTTATATGTAGGATCGCTTTCAAGTATTGAAATGCAAAGTTTTACCGATTCTTCATAATTTTCCTGTAACGCGAGTAATGCTGCAAGATCGTTCTTGGCATCATTGTTCTTGTCATCCATGGTTAGCGATTTTTTAATAAGCTCAATCGCTTTGGTGTAATTTTTTTCATCATATCTTACACAGCCCAGGTTATAATATGCCATTGCAGAATTAGGATTTATTTCAATTTCTTTCAGAAAGAATTTTTCAGCTACTTTATCATCACCGCGATTGAGGTAGATGCGTCCTAAATTATTATTAACTTCAGCAATATCGGGATTAAGTTTTAAGCATTCGTAATATAATTTTTCAGCTCTATCAACTTGTTTATTTACCTGCAGGTATGAAGCCATTCCTCTTAATGCTGCTGAAGAATGTGGAGAACCCTCGGCTGCACTGGTCCAGTAACTTAATTCATTCTTGTAATCTTTACTATGCATCCATGCGATAACAAAGAAAAATATAAGAATTGCAATATATGTTAGTCGTACTTTTATTTTGTTAAAATCAAGTTTTTTTATAAAATCGGTTTCCATTAAAATGATCATGAATCCTATCATTGGTAAATATAAGCGGTGTTCTAAGAAAAGTGTTTCAATTTTATCGCTTGTGCGAAGGATTGCAGGGGCTAACAATATCAACAACCAAAGAATTCCAAAAATTATTCTTTTGTAATTTTTTTCTTTTGTTTTCCAAATAAGTAAAATAATTATAAGTACACTGATAATGCCGTAGATTATTGGTACATCCTGGAGAACAGGCATAGTGTTTAAATGGAACGGTAAAATTATTTTCCCGATATATTGAATTATTGCAGGAAGGTTAGTGAAGAAGTTTGAAATAATAAAAGCTAATGGATAACCTACTGTATTTTTTAACACAGTTTTCCTTAACAGAATAGTAAAAATAACAAGGATCACCCAGAATATCACAGGTGTTTTGTATTCATTTATTTTTTTAGATAGTGAGAGCTTTTCTTTTTTCCATAATAGAATATAGAATCCAAAAATTACCGGGAGGAAAATTGCAGATTCTTTGGTCAATATTGATATAAGAAAAAAGAATAAATGTAAAAAAAGGAGCAATATTTTTTTACTATCCAGGTAATCTATTAAGAATATAAAACTGCATAAGGCAAAAAGTGTTAGCAATGTATCGTTTCTGCCCGGAATCCATGCAATGGTTTGTACTAAAACCGGATGTACTGCAAATATTGAAGAAAAAATAAATGCTTTTATTTTATCGAATGAAAGTTTTTGAAAAAAATAAAAAAGCAGGATACAGCATATAAGGTGCAAGATAATATTTGCAAAGTGGATGAACCAGTAATGTTTTCCGGCAATTTGTGTGTCAATAAAAAATGAAAGCGTTAAAACAGGACGATAGTAATTGTCGGTAACTTTAAACGTATTATAAAAAACACTTTGTTTGAATATATTTGTAAAGTTTGAAGGGTTGCTTAAAAAATCATAGTTTTCTTTTACTAATGCCACATCATCGTTATTAGTGAAATCATATTTTATTGATGGTGCGTAAAGACAAAAAACCAGTACAGTTATCAAAAGCAGAAAATAAATATTCTTCACAGGTTTTTTTTTCTCCTGTTGAGTTTTTTTTGGAGGAATATTTTTCTTTATGTTGCTGCTTTTAGTTTTCGACATTTTGTGGAAATTGTGTCAAAAATAGGAAAATAAATTTTAGTATAAAAAAATATAGAATGTAATAATATTGTTTTTCTGTGGTTTTTTGAATCAACTGCCTTTTAGTTCAATCAAATATTCTTTATTATTATATGTGGTTTTCATTTTAATCTCGCTATTTGTTAGACGAATTATTTCCCATTTAGGCTTAGATTTATCAAAAAAGGGACCTGTGCCAGATGGCCATGAAACTGTTCCAATTCCAGCCCTACAGCTTGAATATGTAACAGAAAGAATTTTATTTTTCTCAATTAATTCCCATGTCCAGACTAAACTTGGAGATATTCCATCATCACGTATATTTTCAATTGTACATCCATTTGTATTTGAATTTTTGTCGTAGAAAAAAATTAGTATGTCACACAAACTATCTTTGAATAAACCCAGAGAATCAATTCCATTTACGGTATATTCTTTTAGCTGATATGTGCCATAAATTCTTTTTAAAGGGGAGCGCAAACTAAAGCAAGAGCCTTCTTCGTATTTTTTGCAGCCCTCGGTGATGGCTGTTATTGCTATAAGAATTAAAATTATCTTTTTCATATAACGGAGTTATTAAGTTAATAAGTTATTTAGTTGTTATCACTAGCGTTGCGTTGTTTTTTTTAAAAAGGTCATTGACATCTTGATAATT
>DAOQAK010000044.1 GCA_035353855.1 Bacteroidales bacterium
TTTAACCATTGGGTTGTTAATTATTTTTTCTATTTTTGTTCAGCATTAGTATAACCGCTGGTTAACTCAAGGCTGGACATCTCACGAGTCCTGTCCTCCGGACAGTTCCTCGGTCGACGTCCCGCCAGCAAAAGCCGCGCATCGTTCTACCTCCCAAAATAGATTAGACTCGTTTTGGCAAAGTTTAAATATGCAAACGCAAACAGCCGAAGTATAAAAATGGTATGAAAAAATGTTAAAATAAAAAAAATCCTTTTTAATATATTAAAACAAATTTATATTTGCTACGGTTTTGAAAAGTATAATAAATTTTATTATTGAGTTGCATTTGCTATTATAATGTTCACACAACATTTGCAGGCTAAGCAATGCGCATACTAATCATATAATTCAATAGGTATACTTTTTTAAATTAATCTTTAACTTGAATCACTGAAATTAATATAACTTTTAGTGATGATGGTAAGTATTTGCATTGAAAAAACAATTATAAAAGCAATATGAAAAAATTATTATTTTATTTTGTATTCATTTTAATCAGCACTAACATATTTGCACAGGACTTAAAGAGTATTGATTCTTCATTAAAGCATATTGACGAAAATCTGGGTAAGCTAAAAGAACAACTTATTAAAGAAGACCCCAAGCCTTATGCCGGACAATCAATATTTGAAGACAGGAAAGGGAATACTGCTATATTTCTACCCAGTGGTGGCACATTCAGGCTTAACACTGCCGATGCCAGTCTGAAATTTTTCTTCACAAACAGGATAAGCACTAATAAACTTTTTTATGGTTTTGATATAAGCGGAAAAACTTATGATGGCATTGTTTCATTATTTGCCAACGGACATGTTTCGCCGGGAACAAAAGTGAATGCAATTTTTGGCGTACAGGATTTATTTTCGAAATCAAAAAAATATAATGGTTGGATTGCGTTAAAAGTAGGGTATGAAGGCGCTTTATTTAAAATTTATAATCCCATGTTGAATTTTACCGACCAGGTTACAAAAACCACTTTCAACTCTTTACCGGTATCGATTGCTTTTAACCTAAGAGCAGGGCAAAATAAACTGTTTGGAATATCTGTAGGTTATCAGAAAATAAACAATTACGAATTCCTTGATGAAATTGAATTAACCGATTCCAAAACTGTTTTCGATTCACTATCGAATACCACGCGGACATATGTATATAAGGTAAAAGCACGAAGTGGTAATTACTATACTGCCGATCAGGTAGCAATTAACTACGATTTTTTGTGGATGCCTAACGGACTTTCGCGACTGGGTATTTACAATTATTGGAGAACAAAGTTTGTTAATGGTAAAATGACAAATGGGTTTGGCAGTGGATTGTATTTGCTTAAGAAAGATAACCCGTTATCGTCAATAGCAGGATTGGTGGTTGAAGTAACCGATGTAACAAAACTTAAAGAAGGATATGGAAAAAACTTTACCATAAGTTTTGTTGTACCTTATAATTTTGGTTTTGCAAAAAAAGATTTGAATTAAATAAAAACCAGTAATTAACAATATTTATAAACCAAAAAGAGTAAAAAATTAAAATTATGAAAAGACAAATTAAATTAGTTTTATTGGTACTTGCATTTTTTATGTTGCAGGTGTATCAATCAACAGCATGTACAAGAGTTGTGTATCGCGGACCAAATGGAATGATTATTACTGCCCGTTCGATGGACTGGAAAACCGAAACAAAAAGTAATATGTGGCTTTTCCCAAGAGGATTGCAGCGCGACGGTGTTACAGGTCCTAATACAGTAAAATGGGTTTCAAAATACGGAAGTGTTATTACATCTTTTGGTGATAATGGTTCAACTGATGGAATGAACGAAAAAGGATTAGTTGCTAATCTTTTGTGGTTGGCCGAATCGGTTTATCCGAAAATTGATTTAAGCAAACCTGGGATATCAATAGGTACATGGGTACAATATGTTTTAGATAACTTTGCAACAGTTAATGAAGCTGTAAATTTTTTATCAAAAGAAACCTTTGCTGTTTATTCAGATAAAATGCCTGGATCTGATTTAAATGCTACACTTCATATGGCAATTTCTGACACATTGGGAGATAATGCAATTTTTGAATATGTTAAAGGGAAACTGGTAATTCATCACGATACAGCTTACCAGGTTATGACCAATTCTCCGATATTCGAAAAACAATTAGCGTTAAATGAATACTGGAAAGAAATAGGAGGGACTACCATGTTGCCTGGCGCTAACAGGGCTGCTGATAGGTTTGTTAGAGCTTCATTTTATATAAATGCTATTCCTAAAACTGATAATACACGTATTGCTGTTGCAAGTGTATTCAGTGTTATAAGGAATTGCTCAGTGCCTTATGGAATTTCAACGCCATCACTACCAAATATTTCAAGTACAAGGTGGAGAACGGTTGCGGATCAGAAAAATAAAGTTTATTATTTTGAAAGCGCATTAACGCCAAATATTTTCTGGGTTAATCTTAAAGATGTTGATTTTTCTGAAAAAGCAAAAACGAAAAAACTTACTATTGCTAATGATGAAATTTATGCTGGTAATGCTGTTAAAGAATTTAAAGAAGCCGAACCATTTAAATTCATTGGGATTTAATTATACCAATGCAACTGTAAATGTTGCTAACAAAAGAGGCTGCCTTAAATTTAAGCAGCCTCTTTTGTTTTATTAGTTGTCTGTTCCCGCTTCAGTCTCAGTTTTTTTTACTTTCTGAATTTTCTTAGCTTTAATTATTTTAATTGAAAGTTCTTCTTTCTTCGAATCAAATCCTATGGAAATAGTTTCTCCATCAGCAATTTTTGTTTTAATTATTTCTTCAGCAAGTGGATCTTCAATATATTTCTGGATAGCACGTTTTAACGGACGAGCTCCAAATTGTTCATCCCATCCTTTTTCAAGAATAAAATCTTTTGCTTCAACGCTTACTTCAATTTCAAAGCCCATTTCCTGAATTCTCTTATAAAGTCCTGAAAGTTCAATGTCAATGATTTTGTGGATATCTTCACGTTTTAATGAATCAAACATTACAACATCATCGATACGGTTAAGGAATTCGGGAGCAAATGCTTTTTTTAATGCATTTTCTATTACACCGTGAGCATGGTCGGCTGCACGCATTTGTTTAGCAGAAGTTGAGAATCCTACACCTTGACCGAAATCTTTTAACTGACGTGAACCGATATTGGATGTCATGATGATAATTGTATTTTTAAAATCAACACGACGACCTAAGCTATCTGTAAGAATCCCATCATCGAGCACTTGTAATAACAAATGGAAAACATCAGGATGGGCTTTTTCTACTTCATCAAGAAGTACAACAGAATAAGGTTTCCTGCGAACTTTTTCAGTAAGCTGTCCGCCTTCTTCATAACCAACGTATCCCGGAGGAGCTCCTATAAGTCTTGATACTGCAAATTTTTCCATGTATTCACTCATGTCAATACGAATAAGTGCATCATCAGTATCAAACAAATATCTCGAAAGAACTTTAGCCAGGTGTGTTTTTCCAACTCCGGTAGGCCCAAGGAAAATAAATGTTCCTATTGGTTTGTTTGGATCTTTCAATCCTGCACGGTTTCTGCGTATACAACGCACCACTTTTTTTATTGCTTCATCTTGTCCAATTACTTTACTTTCAAGATCGCTTTCCATATTCAATAAGCGTTCACCTTCATTTTTAGCAATACGCTGAACGGGAACGCCTGTCATCATAGCAACAACTTCAGCAACATTTTCTTCACTAACAATTTCTCTGTTTATTTTTGCTTCTTCTTCCCAGCGTTTTTTCTCTTTTTCAAGTTCATCCTGGTGCTTGCGTTCCATATCCCTGAAACGTGCTGCTTCTTCAAACTTCTGGCTTTTTATAGCATTGGTTTTTCCTTCTCGAACTTCTTCGATTTTATTTTCAAGATTTAATATCTCGATAGGAACATGAATATTTGAGATATGAACACGAGAACCTGCTTCATCCATAGCATCAATTGCTTTATCAGGTAAACAACGATCGCTTATATAACGCTGAGTTAAAGTAACACATGCTTTGATGGCTTCATCAGAATAAATTACCAAATGGTGGTCTTCATATTTCGATTTAATATTATTTAGAATATCCACTGTTTCTTCAGGTGAAGTAGGGTCAACAAGAATTTTCTGGAATCTTCTTTCTAATGCTCCGTCTTTTTCAATATATTGACGGTATTCATCAAGAGTGGTTGCTCCAATGCACTGAATCTCGCCACGTGCAAGAGCCGGTTTGAACATATTTGAAGCATCGAGCGAACCGGAAGCGCCACCGGCTCCAACAATAGTATGAATTTCATCAATGAATAATATTACATCCTGGTTTTTTTCCAGTTCGTTTAAAACGGCTTTCATTCTTTCTTCAAATTGTCCGCGGTATTTTGTTCCGGCAACAAGTGAAGCGATATCAAGCGTAACTATTCTTTTGTTGAATAAAGCACGGGAAACTCTGCGCTGAACAATACGTAGTGCTAATCCTTCAGCTATTGCTGATTTACCAACACCCGGTTCTCCAATAAGAATAGGATTATTCTTTTTCCTGCGGCTTAATATCTGTGCTATACGTTCCAGTTCTTTTTCACGACCCACAACAGGATCGAGACGATTCTCTTCCGCAAGGCGTGTTAGATCTCGTCCAAAATTATCAAGAACAGGTGTTTTTGATTTTGATTCTCCCTGCTTTTTATTGAACGATCCGCCAAAACCTCCGCCTTTATCTTCCATATCGTCATCATCGGGGTTATTGCCATGAGAATAGTCATCTTTCATAGCAGAGGGTTTATTATCCTGAGCAGGGTTTTGTGATATTATCGACTGAAGCTCCGATTTCACGGCATCATAGTCTACACCTAGATTATTCAAATTTTTTGTTGCAATATTATCATCATCTTTTAAAATAGAGAGAAGCAGGTGTTCTGTCCCGATAAGGTCGCTTTTAAAAAGCTTTGCTTCAAGATATGTAATTTTTAAAATACGTTCAGCTTGTTTTACAAGAGGTATGTTTTCTATATTCCTGTTTTTACTATTTGTATTTTTCACAGATTGTTCAATACCTCTGCGTAATTCATTAGTATCAACGCCAAGATAATTCAGTATTTTTACTGCCATTCCTTCACCTTCGCGAATAATTCCTAATAATAGATGTTCAACGCCAATATAATCGTTTTGTAATCTCAACGCTTCTTCTCTGCTGAATGAAATAACATCTTTTACTCTTTTTGAAAATTTTGCTTCCATAGTATCCTCATTTCTCCTTATAAACATGGGCATATTAACTTCAAATGTACTTACATTATTGTTACTACAACTTCTAACGAAAGAATATTTTTTCAACATTATAATGTTAGTATTAAAAATAACAACTAAAACTTGTCGGTTTTCTAAAAAATATTACCTTCGTGGAATATTTAAAAACCTAACAAAAATCGTGCATAGAGAATAATTAAGATAAAATGGCAGAAGGAGAAAAAATAGTACAGATTAACATTGAAGACCAAATGAAGTCGGCTTACATCGATTATTCGATGTCAGTCATTGTGTCACGTGCATTACCTGATGTAAGAGATGGTTTTAAGCCTGTTCACCGCAGGGTGCTTTTCGGAATGCTTGAACTTGGCAATTTGTCTAACAGACCTTATAAAAAGTCAGCCAGAATAGTAGGAGAAGTATTGGGTAAATACCATCCTCATGGCGATACTTCGGTATATGATGCGATGGTGCGAATGGCCCAGGAATGGTCATTGCGTTATCCGCTTGTAGATGGACAGGGAAACTTTGGATCCATTGATGGCGACAGTCCGGCTGCAATGCGTTACACTGAAGCAAGACTTAAGAAAATAGCAGAAGAAATGTTAGCTGACCTTGACAAGGAAACGGTTGATTTTACTCTAAATTTTGATGATACTCTGGAGGAACCTACCGTATTACCATCAAGGATTCCAAATCTTCTTATTAACGGTACTTCTGGAATTGCAGTAGGAATGGCAACGAATATGCCTCCTCATAACCTGGGTGAAGTAATTGATGGTACAATTGCATATATAGATAACCGCGATATCACAATTACTGAGCTGATGAAATTTATTAAAGCTCCTGATTTTCCTACAGGTGGCGTTATATATGGGTATGATGGCGTTATTGAAGCTTTTGAAACAGGTAGAGGGCGAATAGTTGTAAGAGGTGAAGCAAATATTGAAACACTTTCATCGGGAAGAGAACGCATTGTTGTAACTTCAATTCCTTACCAGGTAAATAAAGCCGAGATGATTAAAAAAACGGCTGACCTTATTAATGATAAAAAAATTGAAGGCATAGCAGATATAAGGGATGAATCTGATCGCAGTGGAATGCGCATTGTATACGACCTTAAGAAAGATGCCGTTTCCAATGTAGTTTTAAATAATCTTTATCAAAGTACCTCGCTTCAAAGCGCATTCAGCGTTAACAATGTTGCACTTGTTAAAGGTCGTCCGCAAACTTTAAATCTTAAACAGCTTATCCATTATTTTGTTGAACATCGTCATGATGTTGTAATCAGAAGAACAAAATATGAATTAAGAGAAGCAGAAAAAAGAGCTCATATACTGGAAGGCTTACTAATAGCACTCGATCATCTTGATGAAGTTATTGCTTTAATTCGTGCATCAAAAACTCCGGATGAGGCGAAAACAGGCCTTATGGAAAAATTCAACCTTTCGGAAATTCAATCAAAAGCCATTTTGGCAATGCGTCTGCAACAACTTACCGGACTTGAACGAGAAAAGCTTCAGCAGGAATATAATGATTTGATGGAGCTGATCAAGCGTCTGAAGTTGATCCTGGAAGATGATAATATGTGTATGCAGATAATAAAAGAGGAACTCATTGAAATAAAAGAAAAATATAACGATAAACCTCGTACAGAAATTATTCATGCTGCTTCCGATTTCAGAATAGAAGATACCATTGCTGATGACAGCGTGGTAATCACTATTTCGCATATGGGTTATATCAAGCGCACCATGCTTACCGAATACCGTGTGCAAAGCAGGGGAGGTAAAGGTTCCAAAGGAAGCGATATCCGTGATGAAGATTATATTGAACATGTATTTGTTGCAACAATGCATGAATATATGCTTTTCTTTACAGAAAAAGGGAAATGTTTCTGGCTCCGGGTATATGAAGTTCCTGAAGGAACCAAAGCATCCAAAGGAAGAGCGATTCAGAATGTAATAAATATTCCGCCTGATGACAAAGTAAAAGCATTTATCAATGTTAAAAGTCTTGATAAAGAAGAATACATCAATAATAATTTTATTATACTTTGTACTAAGAAAGGTACAATAAAGAAAACTTCACTTGAAGCATATTCTCGTCCAAGGTCAAGTGGAATAAATGCGATTAATATTAAGGAAGACGATCAGTTGCTCGAAGCAAAACTCACTAATGGTACCAATGAAGTATTGTTGGCTAATCTTTCAGGACGAGCAATACGATTTAATGAATCGAAAGTTCGCCCGATGGGAAGAAATGCTACCGGTGTAAGGGGAATTACACTTGCAGGAAAAGATGATGAAGTTATTGGAATGGTTTGTATCGAAAAGGATATTTATGATATTCTTGTTGTTTCTGAAAATGGTTATGGAAAACGTTCCAAACTTGAAGATTACAGAATAACAAACAGAGGCGGTAAAGGAGTAAAAACTCTAAATATCACAAATAAAACCGGAAAGCTGATTGCTTTAAAAGAAGTATTGGACACTGATCATTTAATGATAATCAACAAATCTGGTATTACGATACGTATGGAAGTGAAATCGCTTCGAGTTATGGGGCGTGCAACACAAGGAGTTCGTTTAATTAAAATGAATGATGACGACTCTATTGCTTCTGTAACACCAATTGAAGAGGAAAAACTGAATGGAAATGGAAATCCTGACAATGATTCAGAAATTTCAGATATTGACGATAATATGGAAAATGTTAATGTTGTTTCTGAAGACAACATGAATGAGAAAGATGAATAATTTTACGGAATAATCTTTGTATATTATATAAACCTTAAAAATTAATTAATTCTTTAATAAAATTTAAAACTCACATCACAATGAAAAGAACATTTTTAATTCTTGCGTTAATTGCTGCCGTTACGTATATACAGGCTCAATGTAAGACTAAGGTAGTAAGCGCATACAGTTGCACAAACAATGGACAGCTTGATAAAGCCAAAAAATTTATTGATGAAGCTATATCTGATGCTTGTACTGATACAAAAAATTGGGCAAAAACATGGTATTATAGAGGAAATTTATATTTAAAAATTCATCAATCTGATGATGTAAAATATAAAAACCTTGATTCGAATGCCTTAAACATAGCTTATGATTCTTATCAAAAAGCTATAGAATTAGATACAAAAAAAGAATTTGAAAATGAAATCATGTTTAATTTAGTTGTATGCGGCCAGGAATTTTATGATAAAGCTGTTGAATTTTATAATGAAAAAAAATACGTAGATGCAATGAATAGTTTTGATAAAACGGCATCTATTTATACAACATTTTCTATGTCAGATTCATTACCAACATTTAACGCTGCCGTTTGTGCTGATTATGCCGGATTGCAAGATAAAGCTATTGAATATTATAAAAGACTTATTAAAATAAATTATCTGAAAGCCGAAGTATATTCTAATTTAATTAACATATATAGGGATAAATATTTAAATGACAACCCTTACAAGAAAATTGATATTGGTACTGATACAGTAAAAGTTATTGAACTATTAGGAAAGCCATCAAAAATTTCAAAGGAAACAATTAATAAAACAAAATATGATAAATGGCTATACGAAAAGAATAAATTTTATATGTTAATGGAGTATGGAAAAGTATCTTACTATAATACGGATTCAATTATAACTGATTTAAGTTCGTTCAATGAAGGAAAGAAAATAGTTGATAAAGGCGAGTTATTATTTCCCGATAATACAAGTATTATTATTGCTGAAGCAAATTTATATTTAACTGCCAATAAATTTAATGAAGCAAAAACCGCTCTTGATAAATTAAGAGAAAAAGATCCAACAAATCCAACAGTTTATTATGCAATAGGTAATGCATATTACGATCAGTATAACAATGAATCAAATACAATAGAAACAAGAGAAAAAGCTTTTACCGAATCTGAAAGCGCATATAAGAAATCAATAGAATTAAAATCAGATTATTTTGATGCTATATATATGTTAGGTGCTATTTATTTTAATGAAGGAATCCGTTTAGAAAAAGAATCGGAAAATTATTTTTCTGATATGACAAAATTTAAACAATACAAAGAAAAGGTTGATAATTTATATAAACTTGCTACAGAAAAACTAGAAAGGGCATCAGAGCTTAGTCCTGAAGATTATAATACTCTAATTTCATTAAAAAAGCTGTATGCAAAACTTAGTATGAATGATAAGCTTAAAGCTGTTGATGAAAAATTAAAATTATTACATTAATAATTTATTTAGGGGAGATATAAAAATCTCCCTTATTAAATAAATTTATTATTTAACATAATATTTATTATAAGACATTTATATTTATTCAATTCGTTGAATTCTATACATATAATTAGTGGCTTTAAATATATGAAGATTCAATTTCATAAAGACATTTTACTTAAAATACATTTATAAAATTTAAAACTAATACAATTTTATTTTCATTCCCTATTTTTATTTAAAGCGATTTTATTTTCGGTTAATTATAATTTTATTTTTTGATTATTAAAAGATGCTTTATATTTACACTCTATTTTGTTTTTGCACAAACACACATCAACACAAAAATGAAATTCATTAAGTGCATTTTCATACAATTCTCATTTATAGTACTTATAAGTGATTGTATTCATGCTCAGATACAACTTTCTTTTACTTCGCAAATAAATACAATTTGCAATGGTGATCCTTGTAATTATAGCGGACCTTCTATTTTAATTAATGAAGTTATGTTAACACCATCAAGTCATGATGGTTCTATATATGGAACAGGTCCTGGTCAGGATTCAACAACCCAAGGTTGGGGCGAATGGATTGAATTATACAATCCAGATGTTTGCAAACCTGTTGATATTTCATGTTATTATCTTGGTAATAATGCTTATGATAATATGACGTCCGATTATGGAGGAGGTTTTAGGATTCCTGCAAATACAATTGTTCCTCCTGGAGGTTTTGTCGTAATCAGAGGAATTCATGCTGATAATATTCCACCGAATTTACTTGTTCAAAATGGCGGTAAAACTATTGAAATTATTGTTGATAATACAAATGGGAATGTTTGTCTTGGTGGAGGCTATCGATTATGGTTTCCGAATGCAGGTGGATGGTTTGCTTTTTACAATAATTTTGGTGTTCCACAAGATGCAATATCATGGGCAAGTCAAACAAACTCATGTATGTCGTGTACACCTTGCATTCCTTCGTATTCAGGGTGTAACAATGCTACTTCGTTATCATCTTATAATAATATTCCTACAGATAGAATAACTTATATCACATCTGATAATCCATCAGATTATGAGGGGGAATCATGGAGAAGGATTCCGGATGGAGCTGCATGGAGTAGTTCTGCATCAAACCCAACTATAGGGAATTGTAATGCTGCATGCAACCCAATTCCCGTTTCTTCTTGCAATGGACAAGCTACAGTTAATGTTACAGGCGGAACGCCACCTTATACTTATTTATGGGACGATCCTGTAGCAACAGATTCTTCAACAGCTACTAAACTATGCGAAGGTCATTATTGTGTTACTGTTAAAGATGCAAATAACAATACAGTCGTAGGTTGTATTGATATAATTAATTTCAAACCAGATGCTACTTTTGATATTTTACCTGCAACATGCATTAATTCAAATCCAGTGAATTTATCACAATATGTTTCTCCTGATGATGGTATATTTTCAGGTACAGGAATTTCGGGTACGAGTTTTAATCCTGTTAATGCCGGTGAGGGAACACATGAGGTAACTTATATATATTCAGATTTATATACATGCACTGATACTGTATCGCAATCAATAACAGTTTATGCAAATCCTACAGCTTCGTTAAATATTATTAATGATATTTTATGTTATGAAGATAAAACAGGTGCATTATCAGTTACTTCATTAAGTGGTTTTCCTCCATACCGGTATTTATGGAATAATGGCGAAATATCAAATACCATAAGTAATCTTGCAGCCGGTGAATATAGCGTAACCATTACTGATAGTTTGGGATGTGAAAATTCATATTCCATTACCCTATCCGAACCAATTGCGTTAACACCTTCGGCAGAAGTGATTTCAAATGCTTCAGAAGAAATGACTAACGATGGCATAGCCAGTGCTTCTGCAACTGGTGGTACTTCACCATATTCATATCAATGGGATTCAGGTCAAAATACATCTTACATTAATCATTTAGCTATTGGAACATATGTAGTTACCGTTACAGACAAAAATGGTTGTAATGATACGACTTCTGTTAATATAAAGATAAAAGAATTTTCCACTTTATATATTCCAAATGCTTTTACGCCCGATGGTGATGGTATTAATGATGTATTTACGCCCCAGGGAACCAATATTGAAGCTGATTCGTTCGGAATGTATATTTTTAACCGATGGGGAAACCTGGTTTTTCATACCACAAAATGGATGGAGACTTCTGCTGAACCTTGGAATGGAACATTCAATAATGCCGGCTCAATTGAAGATGTTATACCGGGTACTTATGTATATTTAATTGAAGTAAAGAAGCTGGATGAACGCTTCCAGCAATATGTTGGGGAAATTATTGTTATAAAATAATATGATAGGATTACTTAAAATTTAAAGTAAACATATATCTTTCCAAAATTCTTACTATCCTTTTCAATACGATGATATAATTTTTTTATTTCCGGTTTATCAAGAAAACGCAAAACTTTTTTCTTTAATTGTCCGCTTCCTTTTCCCGGAATAATTTCAATAGTTCGGATTTTGCATTCAATGGCTTCATTAATAATATCATTAAGGGCTTTGTCAATCAAATACCCTTTATTATAGATTTCATGAAGATCAAGTGTCAGATGGCTCATAGTTTATTATTCTTCCGCTAATTCGAAAGTATTCCTTTTTTCCCTGGTTTTATCATTATAATCAAAAAATAATTTCATACGATTATAAAAACCTTCTTTCATACAACCGAATAACCGTTTATAAAATACATTGGGTTTATTTATTAATAAATTATCTTTTTCATGATTATCATTATTTAATTCCAAATTAATGACCGATTCTGAATTTGAAATGTTACGGTTATATTTTTCCATATCTTTAATTGTATTCTTTTTAAAAATATCAGGTTTCTGTGATTTTGGACTATAAATTATCATTTGTTTTATACTTAAATTACTTAATAATATAATATTGATAAATCGTTAATTTCAAAAACAAAAATATTTAAACAACACTTTGTAATCAAGTAAATTAAGTTAAATATTATATTTAATATTTTGATTAAGCTGTTTAATTTTATAATTACTTAATTAAATCATAAGCTTAATTTAATGCTTAAATATTTGCTTAATCAAAATTAAGATATTAATTTTACAGCAATTATATATGAGCAATTTTTCATTTACCGGAAATCATATTATTAAAGCCATTAAGCTTTCGTCATCCCTATTGCCAGGAATTGAAAAAATTGTATCCATTTATTTTTGTTCCGAAACTTTACAATTAAAAGCCAAATCATGCAAAAATGTTATTGATTCCGAAAAAATAATTGAAGATATTTCAATTGATGAGCATGATCCAGCATTTGATAAAATTAGGAAATCTGTTTCTTATTTTGATTGGTTCAGTAAAGATGATATTCCATTTGAAGAACAAAGTAAAAAGAAACAATCACAAATGGATGTTTTTCAAGAATTGGAAAAAGTTATTCTTGCATTAGGCTTTTATAATGAAGAAGACAAAAAGAATGATATCCTATTATTTTATTTTAATAAGGACCTAAGTAATTTCGGTGTTTCCGACAGCGATAAATCCCTCACTTCCGATCATAAAAAAATCATTGGTGTTCTGCTTTATAATGCTTATAAAACATTCATTGAATTTACTAAAACAAACACTACAGCATTATCAGCATATAATGAGAACACCAAAACGCTGATTAAAAAATTATCACAAACTAAAGAAGAACTGGAAAAATCAAAAATAAATTACGGTCAAAGTCTGGCTGATTTGTGTAATTTATATATTAAAGAGTTGAGTGAAAATCATCATAATTTAAATTTCATATTAACTGATGATGCACTATTGAAAATCAAAACTTATAAAGGAAATATAACCGATTTAAAAGGCATAATTCATAAAGCGATAGACTATGTGAGTACATTGTATTTTGATAGTGATTCATCCGATATTTATATTACCGAGGATTACCTGAATTTTGATATTCATGTTCCCTGTAAAATATCAAAACCACAGGAAGTTCAACTGTATGACAAATATTCAAAAACCATACTTTTACTCGACAAGTTGGAAACGGCAGCACATGATGTGATGGCTAAAAATATGGACATCACCAGCGCCAATGTTGGTAATGCCTGCAATATACCTATTACTGCTCCTGCAATTTCTGATGCTATGAAAAAACACAGGAATAAAATAATTCACCTGCTGAATAAACATCCTGAACGTTGGCAATTGCTCAGAAAAGAATTCAGACCTGTCAGAAATATTCTTTCATCAAGGTCTGAAATTATAGAAAAAAGTGCTTAATATTATTAAATTACATCAAAAGAAATTAATAAAGCATAGATAACTCCCGGAACCCAGAACAACAATGTTAAGATTAAATCTAACCAAAATTCATTTCCTATTCCTCTAGCTAAATAAACAGCTAATGGAGGTAAAATAATTGATAAAATAACAAGCACAATAATATTTACGCCCCCACCTGACACAGATGTAGTATTTGGTTTATCAACCAGGCGTCTTAAAACATATTTCGAAAAGCCTTTAATTTTAATGTCATGTTTTTGAACCTGTTCGTTATTTCCTTTTGCTGAAGATTTAAAATTATTTGAAGCGAATAAATTTTCTTTAACTGGTTCTTTTTCCTTGCGATTTATTTCTGTTTTAATTTCTTTTGAAACAGGCTGTGTTTCATTTACAGCAATCGTTTGTTTTTCTGTTAATACATTCTTATTAATACTAGGTTGTGTTTCGGTTTTAACAGAATTAATTACAACCTGTGTATTTCCTTTATGGAATTTGGTATATTTTCTTGCATTAAAATCGCCATCTTTTGTGATTCCGCAGGATGCTAGTAAAATACCTGCCATTGCTGATAATAAGAATAATTTGTTTTTCATTGTTATGTGTTTTAGTTATTGATATCTAAAAGTTTTATTAAATCAGAAATTTTGGGAGACAAAATAATTTCTGTTCTTCTGTTTTTTGCTTTTCCTTCTTTTGTTGAATTATCAGCCACAGGAACGTTATCTGCTCGACCGGAAGGAATGATTTGTTTCGAATCAACTTTGTAATCTTCGGTTAAAATACGCACTATGGCCGTTGCACGCAGTACGCTCAAATCCCAATTGTCTTTTATCACTTCACCGTTTAAAGGTACATTATCAGTATGACCTTCAATTACGATATCCACATCTTTTTGTTTGGCAAGCACCTCTCCTACTTTAGCCAACGCCTCCTTCCCTTTCTTATCAACCACAGCACTTCCTGATTTGAATAATAATTTTTCGGATAAGGATACATAAACTTTACCATCTTTCATTTCTACTGTAAGTTCATCTTTTGTAAAACCTAACAATGCAGTTTTAATTTTATCGAGCAAGTCTTTGCTTGCTTTCTTCTGTTTGTCAATCAAAGCCTGGAGTTCCGCAATTTTTTTATTGCTTTCTTCAAGTAATTTAATTTTTGCTTTTAGTTCGGTATTAAGTTTTTCCTGTTCAGTAGCGCTGGTTTCAGTAAGTTCTTTTTGTTTTTTCTCAAGCTCTTTATATTTATTCAAAAGGCTGTCGAATTTAGTATTCATGATAGTCAGCTTGTTGGTCAGTTCCGTGTTTTGGTCATCGACCTTAAGCTTCTGTGACTGCAAGTCTTCATATTTCTTTTTACCAACGATACACGATGAAAATATAGAAGTAAAAAGAAAAGCAACAAATAAAATTCTAATAATCCTTATCATACTATTTTTCATAATTTTCAGGGTTAAGCGCAGAAGGTGTCCAACATTTTAAAAAAGTCAATACTTTTGATTTATCATAATTATCGCCAAGTTCCAGAAAACCTGAATCCTGAAAATGTAGTCGGTTTCCTTTGTTGTCAAGAACAACTAATACAGGAAATCCAAAACGCTGTGGGAATCCAAGTGATTTTAATACTTCAAGGTTTTTATTTTCTTTACTGTAATTGACATGAAGTACAACATAATTTTTTTGAAGTACCGAATCAACACTCGAATTGTTCTTGCAAAAATTATTGAACTTTATACACCACGGGCACCAGTTGCCACCAATCTGAAGGAGCACATGTTTTCCAGCAGAATCAGCTGATGCAACAGCTTTGGCAATATCCGATTTTGCATCGGCATTAGGATTATAAATTTTATTTGTAGCTTCCTGTGCATGTGCAGTTGCTGCAAGGATACATAAAATTAAAAACAGTTGGAATATCTTTTTCATCTTAGCAATTTATTATTCAAAATTATAAAAAACTAATTAATAATTTTTATAAAACAATTAATAATTTTTTTATAATAAAATGCTATTCAAAATTAAAAGCTGCTGTTTGCAGTTCTTTTCAATACCAATACATTTCTGGTCGCCGCGTCAACTGCAAAAGCTCCCATCTGTATAACTCGTTCTAATTATCTTTGCATTCACAAACATAATAAGAACAAGTATAAATCAAATATTAAATCACTTGTTAATAACAAACCGATGAGAAATATTTATATCCTTATTATTGGATATACTTAAAAAATAAATTCCATTATCAAGGTTCGTCGTATCAATTTCAATATCTTGAGAGGTATTTACAGTTTGTTTATACTTTCTAATTATTTGTCCATTTGTTGTGAAAATTTTTATTGTTACATCTCCTTTAATACTATTTATAATATGAACAAAAATCCTGTCGTTAGCTGGATTTGGATATGCAATAATATTAAAATCATTATTTGAAGAATTGAATTCTGTTATTCCTGATGCAATACCTCCTTTTTTAAATTCAAGCAGACCGCCAGCTTTTGTACATATCCATTTATTTCCCCATGGATCAACTTTAATTTTATTAATAATATCTTCTGTCAGTTCTGAGTTATCAGAATTATAATTGGTCCATTGATTAGTAACCCTGTCCAATGACGAAAAACCTCTGCGGGAAGCTATCCATATTAATGAATCACCTTCATAATCCACATCGTATATTGTCATTGAAGGAAAGTTTACAGAGTTTGTGTCATATAATGTCCATATATTATTAGGGGAATCATATTTTGCAAGTCCTTTATCAGTAGCAATCCAGAAAAAACTGCTATCATCCTGAATCACTGCATAAGTAGTATATGAAGGTATTTGAGAATTTGCAGGACTATATACTTCCCACGGCCAATAAACAGAATTATTTGCCAGACCATTATTTGTAGAAATCCAGGTAACATTATCTTTATCAGAAATGATTGAGGTAACATAATTCGATGGCAAAGCTGCAGGATAATTGGTTGTTGCATTCCAGTTAACAAAATTAGTGTCGATATTTTTAAAAACCCCATAGTCGCTGGCAATCCATCTGTCGCCGTTTGCATCAGATGTTATATCATAAACAGAATGTAAAAAAGAATAATTACCAAGGAAATATTTCCAATTTGTTCCATCAAATTTACAAAGCGGACCATCAATAATATTTGAGCTACCTATCCACAAATCATTGTTCTGAAGATAAACTGAATATACTCCATAATATTTTAACCCGGAGTTTTCCGGATTATAAACGGTCCAGTTTGAATTATCTAATTTAGTCAGGCTATTTGATGTTGCTATCCATTTTGTATTAGAATTACTTATTTCAATATCATTAATATAATTTGAAGGGATAGGCCATTCCGAGGTTGTTGCTTTTGTAAATGTAGTTTGATCGAAACGGTATAGCCCGTTATCTGTGCCTATCCAAACGATTTCAGGATTTTCATATTCAACGCAAATGCTTGTAATATTGTTGCTGCCTATATTTGAATTTGATGTATCGTAAACAGCCCAGCTACCATCATAAGTATCCCGCTTAAATAATCCACCGAAACGAGTTCCAACCCACCAATATTGATGCACAGGGGTTGTTGTATATTGAGAAGCCACACAAGTTACATGGTTGTCGGGGAGATTTGAATTAGAAGTATCAAGAACAGTCCAGTGGTTCATTTCATTCAAAGTATCCCATCCAATATGTTCTGCCAATCCATCTTCAGTGCAAACGATAACAGATGAATTCCATGAATCAAAATAAATATAATTTATGTCATCACTTGGAAGTAATGAATTACCGGTATAAACATGAGTCCAGGTACTGTCAGGTATATTATAATAACTGAATCCGCCGCTTGGTGGCGCATTTCCAAACATTGTACCTACAAATAGTTTATCATTATTTGGAGAAATTGCAAGACATCGTACACGTATGCTATGTATATCACTTGCCCCAAAATCAGATGTCCATCCATGTGTGTTGTTATACCTGGCAATTCCGCCATACACCCATGAGTTTAAAAAATCATCGAAATATGAATCACAACCAATGAAAATATCAGTATTAGTTCCGGCAACACTCGTAACTCTGTTTAGGGGTATTTCAGGTATATTGTCGTGATTGTATAAAACCCATTTATTACTATCAGGCAAATAAAATGAAAATCCTTTATTTGTAGCTGCCCATTTTTTTTCAGAGTATAACGATCCTGCAACAAAATTAACCTGGTTAGAAGGTATTGAATTTGCTCCTTTCTTTATAAATGTTGGAGAAAGCGTGGTTTTATTTACAATAACCATCCCGCCTCCGGCTGTTCCTGCAATAATATTGACAGAATCCTGCGAAAGAGAGTTAATTATTTCGCCATTACAATATATTTTCCATTCGGACTGTGAATAAATAATGTAACAGAAATGAAAAAATAAAATAGTAAAAATCAGCTTTTTCATAAATTCGATTTTAGTTAAAAATTTAACTGTAAAGTTAGTAAATTTCATTCCTGATTTCAAACTTTAATAATCATGTAGGCAGGGCAAACGCATCTAAATTAATACAAATACTATGAAGTTCAAGTGTTTATAAAAATACATAATTCAAATATTTTTAATTTTTGATTAAATTTTTAAAAATGATTTCAGTGTTTTCAATGGTTGTAGAAGCTAAAATTTAGATGCGTTTGCCCTGAATCATGTAGTATTTTCGTTACTATATTCATTATTTTTACCAATTAATTATTTAAATAAAAATTATGATGATGATTTTATTTAATTCAGAAAAAATGAAACGATTTTTTTTCTGTATACTGGTATTTACAATAACATTATGCAAGGCTCAGGAACCTAAAGATTATTCTTGTAACCCATATGTAAAATATAGTGTGGACAGTACACATGGGCAATATAAGATTTCGTATACTTTTCAGGATAATTTTAATTTATATCGAACATTTACCTGGTATTACGACATTGCTCAAACAAAAAAAGATATTGCCCGTTTTGGTGTTCCTGTTTCGTATTACGAAAATATTTCATCACATGACACTATGGGCAAACAGCGAAAACAAATGATCAAACACGGTTTCTTCATGCAAAGCGGACAATATCTGAAACCCGACAGAAGCGCTGTAATATCATTTTACAAGCCTTATTGCAAAGCTATAGCTGGTGGAATTACTAACTTACTCATTGAAGAAAACAGGAACTCAAGGATTAACCGCATAAAAATGGCGATATCTTTTGTACAGGACATTCCATATGGTGTTCCTGAAATAAAAGACAGCACATGGGAAGTGTATGGATTATTTACACCGCCGGAGCTGCTTCTTAAAATGTTTGGTGATTGTGATTCAAAAGCAATTTTACTTTCATGTATTTTATCGTACCTTATTAATACTAATGATATCCTTTTATTATACCAGGGACATAATCATGCTCTTGTTGCGATAAAAGGCGAACCTAGTCCACAGCAAAAATATATCGAAATCGAAAATAAAAAATTTATTATTGCCGATGTTACAGGTCCGTTAAAATTAGCATGGGGCGACGATGGAGATAAGTTCGATTCGGCAGTTGGTTATAAAGTTGAGAAATTAAGAGTAAGAAGTTATTGGTTTAGGTAAAGATAATTAGTTATTGAGTTATAAAGTTATTAGTTATTTAGAAATCTGTATTTATCTACTATCTCTTTTGATTCTTTTAATCCTAATTTTAACTCCTTATGCACTAAGGCTACTGCATCAATAAGCTTACCTTGTTGAACGAGTTCAATTATACTTCGGCTATTCGAGTTTGCAAAAAAGGCAATCTCGAACACTCAGTATAACTGAATCTAAGCATTTTTGCTTTAGCAAACTTGCCAAGATTCAGTATAATTTCTTTTCTAATTCAGGGCTGATGTTTTCCATACAATGGGAGATTAGGATTTAATTAACTTTTATTAGTATCAAGCTTAAGTGGTATGATTACATTATTTTTTAAGCGTATAAAATAATCGGGCTCTCTTCCTGACCCTGCAATTTTGCCTTTGTATTTATCAAATTCATTCCATGCTTGAGCCATGTATGAATAATACTGATGATCTTCATTAATATTTGTAATTGGTTTTAAAATAATTTTTTCTATTTCGGATCTAACTTTATCGGTTTCAGAATTTTCTATTAATTCGCAATAAAAAGTTAAAAGCTTATCAATTATATCAATGTTTCTTTTATTACCATAATAAGGGTTTCCGCTAAGCTTGTGAATCATCATCCCTATGCAATAAGTATATTAGAATAAAGACTTTTATTTTATTTTAATTAAAGAAGCAATAAACTGTTTTACAAAATTTGAAGCAACAATAGGTATTTGAATAGTATTATTTGATTTTAAATTTCCTAAATCAAATATCATGTTATCTCTTTTATCTTTTTTTTCTATTTCTATAAAGTAGAACATTCTACAGATATAAAAAACGTAATAGAATGTTTTAATATTATCTCCGATTCTCAAAGGGTTAATAACGGTATTAGTAATTAATTCGGAGGATTTTTCTTTTTCACATAACCAAAAACCTATTCTATATTTTTCCTCTGGAATCAATATGTCATTGTATATAATTTTACGAATAATTTCTTCATGTTCCTTTAAATTTATTTCACAAAAAAAAGTATTATTCGAGATACTCGCTCTCCATAAAATTGAAAGAAGAAATAACTTGAATTTTTTATACTCTATATTTGAAACTTCTAATATTTTTACTCCATTCGAACTGATAATTCTTTTAATTAGTTTTTTATCATCCCTGAAATTATTATCAAAAAGAGTATTGGCAGCATATCTTTCTTTTTTCCCTAATATATTGTTATCACAGTCAGCACATAAAATATTTGATTCAAAAATACCTGTTTGAAAGATTTTCTTATTATTTTTTTTATTTGTTGAAAATGATATGATACGATACGATTGTCTTCATCGTATATCTCACGATACATAAAATCAGGAATTATGTGAGATTTCTTTATTAATGGCTTATCTTTTAAACAAAGTTTGCAAATCATATTTCTATATACTTTTTAATCTTCCCAATATTCAGTTATTAATTTTCATTTAGTTTTCTTACTATTTCCGCAAGTAACACATCTAAATCTTGAGAAAAATTTACTTGCGTTGCATTTGGTAATATTTCTTTTTTTCTAATGGTTTCATGCAAATAGCTGTCCGCAATATTTTTTAATGAATTATTTAAGTGGTTCAAGTTTTTTTTTAAACTTTGCCCACCACTATAATTATTAGATACTTCAGCAAAATTATTAAAACTAAAAATTGGTGGTATATGATTTAAAATAGAACGAACAATCATAACGACTGATAAATAATTACCTCGAAAAAAATTATCATTTAACTCTTCACAAAACCGAATAAGTTTTGTCAAATCATAATCAGGATGAGAGATATTTTTTAGTTCTTCAATTCTTGAAATATCAACAAAAACATTTAATGGTTTTGATTCTTCTCGATGTGATAATTTTCCGAATTCATTATTGCCAATAATTTCAGGTGTGACGTCTTTCCCAAGAAGTTCTAAACATGCAGGTGTAAAATAATATTTAAATGAATTACTTCCACCAATCATTCGATTTGTAATGCATCGTTTTTTAAAGTTGTCAAGATTTTCTACTTTATTATCATACGTATAAATCTTGATTTCTATTAAATTATGAATAGAATATTTTTTACCGTTTATTGTAAAGTTTAATTTTCCCTTATTATAGGCATTTATGACAATTTCAAGGTCATCTTCATTTAGCTCCATTATGTTGTATGGAGGCATATTCGTTATTATTAAAACATTATATTTCATTACTTATTAAATTAACAAATTAAATAAAATAATCTCTTAAACAACGAACAAAATATCCGGTATTCTTATCTTTATATTCTTTTCTGCAGGCAGATTCTAAACAGTAAAATATATCCAAACTCCATACACCGCAATTACTTTCGGTAACACTCCAGAAATCACCCGCTATTCCAATACCGTGAAATAAACCATTGAGGTTACGAGAGCCTCCCGGGATGGCAGTAAAACCGCTGCTGTTATCAGCACCATAATTAGGGCTTTCCCAATGCAATGTGCCTGCTTCCTTCATTTTACCTCCGGCGTAACTTTCTCCGCCTAAAAATTCTGTAAGCATTGTCCATTCATCATCCGATGGTATATGCCACCCTAATGGTGCTAATCCCCTTGAGTCGTTTACTGCATACCAGTTGAAAAGTTTGCCATATATTTTACCATTATCAGGATTATTGTCGTAATAACACCAAGCAGGCTGTTTTTTATTTCCTGCTTCTTTCCATTCTTCAGCAGTTTTAGCTTCAGGAATAATTTCGCCATTTCTAAAATGGCTCACATTTAGGTTTTCAACCATCCATACCTGTGTACCTATTTTTACAGTGTGATAAATATTGCCATCAATTTCTGTTACTGTTTCAGATAACCGATCAAATTCATTTAATAATTTATTAGTAATTGCAAGCGATTTACCAATCCTTATAAGTGAAGTTTCAGAGCGTTTTATTAATGAATTTTCTTCGTTCATATTGCTGATATGTTTCAATAAAGAATTTAAGTTTTGTGCGAATACTATTTCCTTTTAAAAAATATTGTAATGATTAAACTTATTCCTACAATGATGTCAACAATATTCCATAACTCTCTGCCTAAAGAAATCTTTATGAGCGGCTGAAAAAGAATTGCAAGGAAAATATAAATTATCATTTCTGTTTTATTTTGTTTTTCATTTGCTTGATATGCAAGAACTGCAAAACCAATAAGTGCTGCAAACCTTACAAACTGAAAATAACTATAAGGCATTTTTAATAAGCATAGAAAAAATAAAATGCTTAAAATAATTTTGATACTAATATTAATTGACTTCATTGCTAGTTCATATGAAATTTTTATAACTCTATTTACTAAAATTTTCTTTAATCGCCTTTTCAGCACTTTTTGAACCCAACTCTACAGCCTTACAAAAGTCCTCATATGCACCTGTTTTATCATTTATTTCAAGTTCGGCTTTTCCTCTAAAAAAATAGGAAAACGAATCGTTTTCATTATTATTAATTACATGGGTACAATCTTCAATTACACCTTTATAATCTTTATTTTTTTCTTTAGTAATTGCTCTTGAGCTATATAAATGTAAATCATTAGGGTTTAAGTCAATAAGTTTTGACAGATCTTCAATACGCCCTAAATAATCACCTAGTGACTCTTTACATAATCCTCTTTGAAATAAAGCATGTTCATATTTTGGATTTAATTCAATCACCTTAGAATAATACAAAATAGCTTCTTGGTAATTTTTAATATTGAGCCTGAGATTTTGTGCATAATTATTAAGGGCTGCTATATGATTTGGTACTAACTCAATCGCCTTTAAATAATATATACTAGCTTCATTATATTTCCTATGTTTATATTGTAAATCATTCGCTTCTTCAAAATATTTCTCTGCAATTAACTTGTTAGTAATAGTAATCGCATTACAAACTTTTTGCAAAGCACCACTTTCGTATTTTACTAATTTATTTTTCTCCATCTTCCAAATGGTTTAATTGTTCTTGTAATTGGAGTTTTGTTTTAGCAAAGTATTCATCCCAATCCGTAATATTTAAAATTTGTTCGTAAGTTTCGCTTGTTTTAATTTTATTTATTTCCTCGTTCAAATCATGAAGTCTTGCACGCAAGCGTTCTATTTCGGCTTGCAGCGTTTGTTTTTCATTAGCTGTATCTGCTTTGCTTGTGAAGATTTTACCTTGTTGCAAACTTTCTAAAATTTCTGAAACTCTTTTTAAATCGTTTCTTTCATAAGCTGTATTAAGTTCCGTAAATATTTTGTGTGCTGTTTCTTTTTGTGATTCTTCAACCACATCTGGATGGCAGAGTTTACTTGCTTTCCTGTATTTGTCTTTTAATTCTTTTAATTCTTCTTCTGTTAAGTCTGCTATTTTTTCTTCTTTTGTAGCTTCAAAGTTGGTGTAAAAACTTTCATAATCTTTTTCAGCTTCTGCCTGTTGTTTTGTACCCTTGCTTTTCTCTTTTCTGTATTTTAAAATCTTTATTATTAATTCGCCTAATTCTTTATTATGTCTTACGCTAAACTCATATATTAATTTATCTAATTCAACTTTTTCATCACTTAGCTGTTGTATCTCGTACTCCAATGCTTTAGCTTCAAAGCGCAGGGCTTCAATTTCGGGGTCAATATAAATTGCCACCTGATGATGTTTATTAATAAATATTTCAATTTCTTTTACTGCAATTCCATAAGATTTTTGTTGAAGATGTTTTATTATGCTTTTTACAGTATCATCTAAAACTAATTTTTGTAGTTTATCAATCTGTTCCGAAATTTCATTTTCTTCTTCCAAAGAAATAAGGTTCTTTATTAATTCAAGCCGTTTGATGATTTTCGTAAAGTCTATTATTGAATTATTTTTTGTCATTATTGATTTTATTAATAAACATTAATAACGAATTTTAAATATTGAATTCTCTATCGCTTCAGTTTTTTTTATTTTTAAAATAAGCTTGTGTTTGCATTTGCTTTTGTTATTTGAATTTCAAATATATGAAATTTTGGGATCATTATTATTAACACCGGCAAGACATTATATATTATAGGTATTTGCAACTTTCCTTTGCATTATAAGGGAAGTTACGCTTTTTATACCCCAATAATGAAGTTCGAATTTTTAAATTCCAAGTTTTACTTCATCATTCAATATTGGATGTTGGTTATTCGATATTATTTCAGGGCATTTAAAATCTGATTTATTCATACCAGTTCATAACCCTGCTTACGGCTTTCTTCCAGCCTTTATAAAGTTTTTCTCTTTCTTTATTTGTCATTCGGGATTTAAATGATGTTTTATTTTTTTTCAATTTCATGATTTCAGTTTTTGTCCAGAAACCGCACTGAATGCCAGCCATAAGAGCAACACCCAAAGCAGTCTGTTCCGATTGCTCTGATTTCTCAACAGCAATATTTAAAATATCAGACTGAAATTGCATTAAAAAATTATTAGCCGTAGCGCCACCATCTACTTTCAACGATTTTATTTTAATTCCCGAATCTTCTTCCATTGAAACGATTACATCTTTCGTTTGAAAAGCAATCGCTTCGAGTACTGCTCTTGCAATATCAGGGATTCCCGTATCGCGCTTTAATCCTATTAATGCGCCACATGCATCCATATCCCAGTAAGGTGTTCCCAATCCTGAAAATGCAGGAACAAAATATACTTCTTTACGCTCCTTTACTTTCATGGCTAACTTTTCGGAATCGGAAGCTTTGGAAATAATTTTCAAATTATCGCGCAGCCATTGAACGGCAGCGCCTGCAATAAAAACACTTCCTTCAAGCGCATATTCAATTTTGTTATCAATTCCCCAGGCAATAGTTGTTAGCAAACCATTTGCTGAAATTATTTTTCTTTCTCCTGTGTTCATCAACATAAAGCATCCTGTACCATATGTATTTTTTATCATTCCTTCTTCCCGGCAACCATGACCGAATAATGCTGCCTGCTGATCGCCGGCAATACCGCATACAGGAATAGAAACATGATTAAATATTTTTTTATCCGTATTTCCTAAAAAGCTGGATGATGGTTTTACTTCCGGTAAAATACTTTCAGGAATATCAAATATTTTAAGCAGTTCCTTATCCCAGCACAATGTTGAAATATTAAAAAGCATGGTACGCGAGGCATTGCTGTAATCAGTAAAATGACTTTTTCCTTTTGTAAGTTTCCACAACAACCATGTGTCGATGGTTCCAAAAAGTATTTCTCCTTTTTCAGCTGCTTTACGAACACCTTTTATATTATCAAGAATCCATTTTATTTTAAATGCAGAAAAATAAGAATCAATAACCAGTCCTGTTTTATCTTTTACCAAATCAGCATAACCGTCATTTTTCATTTTATGACAAAATGCATTCGTGCGTGTATCCTGCCATACAATAGCATTATAAACAGGCTTACCTGTATTTTTATTCCACAGGATAGTCGTTTCGCGTTGATTTGTAATGCCTATTGCTGCAATGCTTTCGGGATACAAGCCTGTTTTTACAAGCACATCTTTGCAAACTTCAATTTGTGTTTTATAAATTTCTTCAGGATTATGTTCAACCCATCCTTGTTCTGGAAAAATCTGTTTTATTTCTTTTTGCGATACACTTTTAGCAACTGCATTTTTATCGAAAAGTATTGCACGGCAACTTGTTGTTCCCTGGTCAATTGAGAGAATATACTTTTTTTGTGTAGAATTCATTAAAAAAAATTAAGATTCATGACAAAAATAAATATTAACTTGCAAACGTATTTTTAAAAATTGAAAAAAGAAATATTTTCATATAAACCAGAACCGGGTGTAGAAATAAAATATCTGCGCTGGCTGCCTGATATCAAGGCAAGAGCTACATTACAGGTTGTTCACGGCATGGCTGAACATGCATCGCGTTATGATGAATTTGCACGATTCATGAATGCAAATGGTTATGCAGTATATGCAAATGACCATCGCGGACACGGTCATACTGCCGGAAGTTTTGAGAACACCGGTTATTTTGCTAAAAGCAAAGGCTGGCAGAAAGTGGTGAATGATTGTAAAGGACTTACGGAAATAATAAAAAAAGAAAATTCCGAGCTTCCTGTGTATATTCTCGGTCATAGCATGGGTTCGTTTATTGTTCGTGATATCATTTCACAAAATGGAGAAAACTATAAAGGAGCTATTTTATCAGGTACTGCCTGGAATCCTTTCATGATGCTGCTTTCGGGAAGGTTCGTTGCTAAAATGCAGGAATTATTTTCAGGAAAAAAACACAGGAGCAAACTACTTGATAAATTATCGTTTGGCAGTTTTAATAAAAAGTTCAAACCAAACCGAACTCAATTCGATTGGTTAAGCCGCACACCTGAACTGGTTGACCGGTATGTAAAAGATAAATTCTGCGGATTTATTTGTACCGCAGGTTTTTTTGATGATATGTTCGGAGGTATCTTAAAAATTCAGAAAAAGAAAGTTATAAAAAAAACGCCTTCGAATCTACCGATATTATTAGCCTGCGGCGAAAATGACCCTGTAGGTAATTTTACCGAAGGAGTAAAAGAAGTGTATAAAAAATATAAAAGTTGTGGGATAAAAGATATTGAACTTAAAATATACTTCCAGGGAAGGCATGAAATATTTAATGAAATCAACCGCAACGAAGTGTATGGCGATATGCTGAGATGGATGGACTTTCGCTTATGATAACATTTGCCAGGGAAATATGGAATAATGAAGATAAGGTTTTTGCACGCGGAATGTTGATTGCATTTATAGCGTGCATTCTTTTTTATATCGGGCTTATTGTATTTGCAATAGGCGATGGTCGTTATGGTTTTATTCATGATGATGAATTCAATTATGTTGCTGCAGCAAAATTATTTTCCGAGACATATGCTGTACGCGCCCCATTGTGCATGATGGAAGAAGTATCGAAAATACTTGGAGCTAACTGGTATGGGTTTTCTTACAATATTTTTTACGGGGTTTTCTATATTATTTTTGGCGAACACTCAATCCTATTTATATTAATAAATGCACTTTTTCTTATCCTTTGTTTGGCGCTTATTTTAAAATCATTTGCAACTTCATATAATAAGATTTTTGCTATGTTGATGTTGCTGCTCTCCTACCCTGTTATGGTTTATACATTTATGTTCTTTCCTGAAATATTGCATATTTTCCTTGCTTTAATACAGTTCATGCTGCTTTATAAAATCTACCAGATTTATTTATCCAAAGGGAATTATGGTCAGCCTGTTTTTATGTTTGTTGTATTATCGCTTGTATTTTCATTATTTCGTGTAACATCCGTATTCTGGATTGCAGGCATCATTCCGTTTTATAAAAACCCAAAACAATTCATCAACCGGATTGTTGTATTTATTGCATCGGTAGTTCTTGTAATGGTATATATGCATTACTTCATTGCACCGGCATTTGTATATCCAATGAGTTCAATAGAGTCGCTGAAACGATTTCAGCTCGATACCTTCTTTAAAATGTGGATAAAATATGCAGGTTATAATTTTAACACCCTGGTTTCATTTACCATTAAAGAGCCCCAGGTTTTTATTTTAATGTTTTTGTTTTTATATGCTGTATTAAAATCATTTTATAAAAAAGAGAAATTATTTCTTTCTGCTGTACTGATTTGTCTTTGTTATTTTTTCGCGCTAATCAGTTTTTATAATGTGGTTCCTTTTTATTTTTCAAAACAAACGGCCGTATTATATCCATTGCTTATCGGAGCGCTTACATTTTCATCGTCGCTGTCGGTACGAAAATTCGCTATACTCTGTATGCTGGTAGCTTTTCCATTTAATTTCAAATCGGCAACATTGGAAATCATCAAACGCAAAAATTCCGGCGTTGAATTGGAAACAAAATATGCAAACCAGGTTTCGGAACTAAAAAAAATATCACAACTTGTAGATCAGGATAAACGTAATCTTATTGAATTTATTCATTACGAATATAAATTTCCACGTTATATTTTTTATGAAGCATTGCCATTAAGCAACAAAAATAAATATCCTATTACGTATACAGCCAGCTTATACAATGAAAGCCTTTATCCAGATATGGATTATAACGACCGTTTTGTACGTTACAAAAGGCTTAAAGTAAATTACGTACTTTCGCGCGATTCATTAAATATTGAAAAGCTTGAAATGATATATCATTCTCCGTATTATAATTTATATAAAGACAACCGATGACTAACATCATTATAACAGGAGTTGCAGGATTTATAGGCTCGAACCTTGCTGCAAAATTACTTGAACAGGGACATAAGGTTATTGGCATCGATAATTTAAGTTATGGCTTTGAAAGGAATATCCTGCCAATTAAAAAACACAAAAACTTTATTTTCATTTATGGCGATATCGCTAACCCTTATGCTTTAAAAGGGTTCCAGGCTGATGTAATTGTTCATCTTGCTTCGCAAAAAATTCCACGGTACACTAGCGCATTAAGAACGCTGGATGAAAATTATTTAATGCTTAGAAATATTGTTCACAAATGCATTGAAGACAAATCGAAAATTGTGTTTGCATCTACGAGCGATGTTTATGGAAAAAATTCTAAAATACCATTTCGTGAAGATTCCGACCTGGTGCTGGGTCCAACAAATATTAAACGCTGGGCGTATGCCGCATCAAAAATTTATGGGGAACAATATATCATCGCCAACAGCGAAGAATATGATTTGCAATACACCATAACCCGTTTTTTTGGTTCTTACGGAATTAACCAAAACCTTACCTGGTGGGGCGGTCCGCAATCTGTTTTTATTGCAAACGCATTAAAAAAACTTCCTCTTGAAATTCATGGCGATGGAAAACAAACACGAACATTCACTTATGTTGAAGATACAGTAAATGCATTGGTACATTGTATTATCAATCCTAAATCAACAAACGAGGTTTTTAATACCGGCTCAAAAAAATCGGAAGAAATTTCAATAACAGATTTGGCTAAGAAAATATGGATGATGATAAATCCGAATGAAGAAGCCAAATTGAATTTCATTCCTTATTCTACTTTCGGGAAATATGAGGATGTGATGCGACGCGTTCCTGATATCAGCAAGATTAAAGAATATTTTAATTTTGAACCACAGTGGACAATTGATGAAGGATTGAAAATTACTATTGACTGGCAGAAGAAAATAATTTAGATTTGAGATTTACGAATTTAGAATTACGATTTTGAATTCATAGCAAGAAAAAACAGATTAAATTATTGGACAATGAATGACTAAAAATGACAATGAATGACTATTTATTTTCTAATACCTGTATATAACGAAGCTGCAAATTTATCGGAGCTGGCGGTTAACATCACATCAGCATTGCCTTCTGAAAATAAATTTTATCTTTTTGTTGACGATGGTTCTGCTGATAATTCAGTAAATATCATAAAAGAAAAATTTTCAGATAAACCATATTTTATAATTACCAAAGAAAAAAATGAAGGTCCCGGCGATTCATTTAATCGTGGCTTTGAATGGATATTGCAGCATTCAGAAAACAATGAAGATATTGTAATTACTTTGGAAGCGGATAACACATCCGATATTCATCTTTTACCTAAAATGTATTCCATTTTAAATACGGGTTTTGATCTGGTGCTGGCATCAGTATATGCACAGGGCGGTGGGTTTGACAAAACATCTTTTCTTCGTCGTTTGATTTCTTCAATAGCTAATATGATGATGCGATTTGTATTCGATATAAAAATACTTACACTGAGTTCATTTTACAGAGCTTATAAAGTAGACCTTTTGAGAAAAATTAAAAATCAGTATCAAACAGTTATTGAAGAAAAAGGTTTTATTTCAATGCTTGAGATTTTAATAAAATCAATCCGCTTAAATGCAAATATCATTGAAGTCCCGATGATATTGTATTCTAAGAAACGCAAAGGGAAATCAAAAATGAAAAAATTAAAAACGATGATGAGCTATTTTCGTTTTATGATGAAATCAGGGAAATATAAAATTTAAAAAATATGGAACCAACGCCACGTGAATTATTTAAAGCATTAAAATTTATTTATGCAACATTAACAGCAGGAGTAGCAATATTGATTGTTGCTTTTGTAATAGTTAAGCTATCCGAAGAAAGTGCAATTACCGATAAAAATACAATACAATATTTTTGGACAATCTCGATGTTACTCACATTATCGGTAATTCCTGCAACGTATTATTTATTCAAAAAGAAAATTTCAGGGATTTCAGAAGAGCAAACTTTTATTCAAAAACTAATTGTTTACCGATCGGCATTTATTTTAAAAATGGCAATGCTCGAAGCTTGCGGCTTTATCAATATTATATTTTATCAATTAACAGGTAATATGTATATTTTATATGCAGCAATCATTGCGTTGATAATAATGATAATTAACTACCCCAACAAATCAACTATATCAAGCGAACTAAAACTTACTCCTGAAGAAAATGAGCTTTTATAAGATAAAAAAAACGTCCGCTTTCTGGCGGACGTTTTTTATTATTTTTCCAATTGTTTCTCCAAAGTTATTTTTACCGTATCGGTGTTCACTGTAAAAACAAATTCTTTTTCATCAATTGATTTAATATTCCATGTTTCTTTATCTCCACCTTCCGAAGATATTGCTTCTACACTTTTTTCATCTTTTGAAAGCGCCCATGTACCAATTTTTCCATTATTTTCAGCAGCTTTCATTTCAAGTTTTCCGTCAGTGCCAAAAGTAATGGTAGTTTGCAGGTCTTGCGGAGCTAATGTTTCACCTTGCACACTTTTCAGTTTCCAAACTCCTACAACTTTATCTTTTGTTGATTTCCCGCATCCGGCAGCTAAAATAATTAAAGCTGCAAATAACAAATAAATTGCCTTTTTCATTTCAAATAAGTTTTTATAAATAATTTAAGTGATATAAATTTTTGTTTTGCAAAGATGCAAATAATTTTTCTACTTGAAATTAATCTATGCGGTTTTAGAAAAAGTATGCTTCGGCTGAACGAATTTGCATTATTTTGCAAATTCGTTCGCCCAGTATTACTGGATATAAACGACTTTGACCTTGCAAATTCGTCAAGGTTCAGTATAAATCGTATTCATTTATATTTGAAATTGGACTAATTGTTATACCGACAGAAAAGAGTTTTGCAAAAATATTTTTTGTTTTCTTTACGGTATAACTCGTTCTAAACAGTTTTGCCTTTGCAAACCTGGTAAGAACGAGTATAATTTAAAATATCCTATTGAATTTTATGAAAATTATTATTTAACAGCGCTATATACTTTATGCCCGTTGATGTAGGTCATTAAAACTTTTGCTGTAGGAATTTCATTTTCTGGAATAGAAAGAATATCTTTATCAAGCACAACAAAATCGGCATACTTACCTTGTTCAATACTTCCTTTTTCATTTTCTTCAAAAAATGATTTTGCTGCCCAAATGGTCATGGCTTTCAAAGCATCTATACGTGAAAGCGCGTTTTCTTTCTGAAATCCAAATTCAGGAAATCCATTTAAATCTTTCCTGCATATTGCGGCATAATATCCGTAAACAGGATTGATGTTCTCTATCGGGAAATCGCTGCCATTGCATAACCATCCATTTTCTTTCATTAAATTTTTATATGCATATGCATACTTAATACGTTCTTCGCCCAGTCGGTCAGTAGCCCAATACATATCGGATGTTGCATGAACCATATTCACAGCAGGAATGATATTATACTTTCCATATTTATTAATATCCTCAGGTGATACAACTTGCGAATGTTCAATACGCCAGCGATAATCATTAGAAGTTTTAAGGTACTGAGCATAAATATTTAAAATAGTTCTTACAGCTGAATCTCCAATGGCATGCGTGTTTACCTGGTAACCGTATTTGAAAGCCAGTTCACATATTTTTTTCAGTGAGTCTACTGTTGTTACCATTAATCCACAATTTTCAGGGCTGTCGTTATAGGGTTTGAGTAAACAGGCGCCACGTGAACCCAAAGCCCCATCGGCAAACAGCTTAACTGACCTAACATTCATATAAGGAGTTTTATACCTTCCAAAATACATGTAGGTGTTCAAATTTTCTTCAGTAGGATTTATCATTGCATAAACTTTCATTTTCAAAGTTCCTTTTTTCTGCATTGAATCCATCATGCTGATTATTCTTTTGTCAAGCCCTGCATCCCCCACAGAAGTAAGTCCAACACCAAAACAATTGTCGGCAGCGTTAATTAATACTTTAGAAATTTCTTTATCAGAATAATCAGGAATATATTTGTTTACCAGTTCTATTGCGTTATCAACAAGAATACCGGTAAGTTTTCCGTTAACGGTTTCAACAATCCCGCCGCTTACTTTAGTATTAGCATTCACTCCGGCAATCTTTAATGCTGCACTGTTTGCCAATGCGGCATGACCATCAACTCTTATAATCAAAACAGGATTAGAAGGAAATAACGAATCGAGTCTTGATTTTTCAGGGAATTCTTTTATTTCCCAATCATTTTGATCCCATCCTCTGCCCTTTATCCATAATGGTTTTCGTGTTTTATAAAATTCCGAAAGTACATAAAGGACCTCGGTGAAAGATTTTGTTCCTGCCAGGTTCGCTTCAAGCAGCGAATGAGCATAACCATAAAAATGACAATGTGCATCAATAAAACCGGGATAAACAAATTTTCCATCCATATCCACACTTTGTTTAGCATCATATCTTTTTAACATATCGCTTTTTGTGCCCACATCAAGTATCATCCCTTCATTAATCACAAAGCAATCTTTAACAGAGAAGCTTTCATCAACCGTGTAAACATGAGCATTATAAACAATAAGGTCAACCTTCTGTTTTTTTGTATGGCATGAAAATGTAGTAGCAGTCATAGCGACAAGAATAATGAATAAATATTTTCTACACATAACCTATTGATTTACGTAACAAATATATAAAAGCCGAAAATAAAATAAATTAATTAATTCCTGATAATTAAAATGTTTTTTTATTTTTGCAAATAATAAAATAAGTAAAATTTCACAGTTATGAATAAAATGATTATTTCACCAAGAATTGCTTTTATTGCTTTGTTAATTGTTGCAGCAGCTTTTATGCGCCTTATTCCTCACTGGCCTAACTTCACTCCTATTGCAGCTATAGCATTATTTGGCGGTGCATCATTGAACAGGAAATGGCTTGCATTCTTTATTCCTCTTGTTGCAATGTTTGTAAGCGATATGATTATAGGATTTCATAGCTATATGGCTTCGGTATACATTTGTTTTGCTATTACCGTATTTATGGGAATGAGTATTTCTAAAAACAGGAAAGCTTCCCGGATAGCTCTAACATCTGTTGCATCTTCATTATTGTTTTTTATCATAACCAATTTTGCAGTATGGTATGGCAGTCCTTTTTATCCACAAACTTTAGGTGGTTTAATGGGATGTTATGCAGCCGGACTTCCATTCTTTAATGATGGCAGCTTGGGTTTGTCGTTCCTTTTAAATGGAATGATCGGCGATTTGTTCTATAACGGAATATTTTTCGGAGCATTATATTTTGCTTCACTGAAGTTTCCTGTTCTTGCAAAAATTTAGTAAGCTGAAAATACACACCATAAAAAAGAGCCTTAACTAAGGCTCTTTTTTATTTTCTTTATGTTCGGGATGCAATAAACTCAGGCATTCTATATCTTCGAATACATTCTTGTACTTTACATGTTCACGAAGCAATCCTTCCGATTTGAAACCATTTTTTTTTAGTACCTTGCCTGAAGCATGGTTACGACAAAGGTAGTATGCGAATATTTTATGAAGGTTTAATTTTGAAAAACTGAAATTAATAACACCTGCAACAGCTTCGGTACAATAACCTTTTCCCCAGTATTCCTTGCCTATCCAATATCCCAGTTCGGCATGCTGGTGTTTTTTATTAATATATAATCCAATTGATCCGATTAACAATTCTGTTTCTTTCAGGGTGATAGCAAGAATAAGCGAATTGCCTTTCTGGTATTCTTCTTCATGCGAAGATATCCATGATTCAGCAACACCATCAGTATATGGATGCGGCATATTAATAGCGCCCGAAGCTATTGCCTCGTCGCCTGCTAAAAGCTGAACTCTCCGCGAATCCTTTAAATTAAAAGGACGCAGCCTAAGCATCTTCGTTTCAATAACAGGGATTGACGAAACTTTAATCTTCTTTTTAAAATATTTATTTACCAGCGTATAGCTTCCTCCTAAAGTTATGTATCAAATATATGATTTTTTTTAATACAAAACATTCCAAATTAATAATGATATTTTTTATTACAACCTGTTCCATATCGATATATTTTATTTTACTTTGACAAATATTTTAAGTTAAGTAACGAAATTGAATTAATCATAATAAAATGTTTTCACTGTACTAGCCCCCTAAATAGCTGAAATAAATTTGCATAAAAGGTTTGACACTTT
>DAOQAK010000045.1 GCA_035353855.1 Bacteroidales bacterium
CGATCGTGTAACCTGCGCATAGGTGGTAGAACTAACAGTAGCTGACGTAATAAAATCAGCTCCTAATTCTGTAGCGCCTGATGAATTTTGAATGGTATTATAAAATACATCGCCAGTCCAGCCTGTATATCCATCGCCTACAAACCAGAATTTAAAATCGTATGTATTATCGGCAGTAAGATCAAACCCGGGTGTCCAAATATATTCATTTGTGGCAATATCCGGGTCGTAAATATAATAAGCAGATGATCGGGGGTTGTTATATGACTGGCTTGTTGCGGTTCCAGAAGTCCATCCACCATTTTCTTTATCCCAACAAGAGGGATATATATCTGGTCCTGCAGAAGTCATTGCATCAAAATTTTCTGACCATGGAAATGATGATATTGCAGCACATCCCGGAGTATAGGTGATTCGAATATTTGGTCTGTTACTACTTGTTGTTCCGTTTCCTGTGGGAGCGCTATAATCCTGATACCAATATTCATGTTTGGTAGTTGCAGTGGAATAATAGAAATAAGGGAAAAAAGTAGAACCTCCACTACCATAATTGGTTTCAATCATAACCACTAAATTATTACTCGAATATGTAAAGGGAGTAGTTAATGTAATAGTTTGCCAGCCAATAGTATTAAATGTAACAGATGCATTATAAACTAATGAGGCTCCTGAAATCATGTTTGCCCATGTGTCAGGGGTAAATGTGGTAGAAGTAGTTGTGTTAAGATAAATTTTAACAGGTATAGCCCCGGTTGATGACCATTCAACATTATAAGCTAAAGCAGTAATAGTGCCTGTTCCACCAATTTCAGCACTGGTATAAATTGCTGCACTTCGTTCATATCCATAAGAACAACCACAAGGTTGTCTTTGATAATTTGTTCCTGAGCCTATTGTTACTACAGTAGCATAAGTTTCAACTGGAGGATTGAAAATACAGAAGAGCAGGAGGCCTATAAAAATATTGTAAAGCTTTTTCATATATTTTTGGAATTAGATTTTTAATAAAGTTCTTTGAAATTATATATGATATATTTTTTTGACCAACAATAATTAATTTGTTTTAGTTATCATGTATTAAAAATAAAAAATCTGCGGTTTAAAATCAATTCGTGAATGCCTCTATTTTTATTTAAGTATATATACGTATGCTTATACAAATTATTAATTAAAAAAGATGTTGTAAAAAATACAGATTGAAAAATATAAAAGAAATAATAATAAATAAGTTTTGAAAACATATATATTATGTTTAACGAATAACATACAAAGTTAATAAATTATTTTATACAATAAAAAGCGAAAAATCAATAATATTAATGATAACCCGTTGTGCTATTAATATGCAAGAGCAAATTTTAAATGATTAATAGGTTTATTATTTAGAACATTAATGTATTTTAACATAGTAACAGAAGCGACTTTAGAAAGGATACGAATAGCAAGCCCTGCAAAAGATTTAGCATAATTGCGTTTTAACATGAATTGATCGCAGAGCTGAGAAAAAATCGTTTCGATTCTTTTTCGAAATCGTTTAAATATAAAAGGAAAATGTTCTTTGACATGCTGGTTTTTTCGATTAGGAGTTGCCAGGTTAATATTGCAATAGGTGAAAAGATCAAGTTGATGAGTCTTTGACAGATAACCTTTATCCCCTAACAAAACGCAATTATTTAATCCAGAATATTTGACTTCGGATAAGTAATGAACATCATTAACGCTGGCTTTTGTCATATCCATACTTTGAAAAACGCCTCTGACAGAAGTTATCAAATGCAATTTGTATCCATAGTAATATGATTTGCTTACAGCCGAAAATCCTTTATCTGGTGCGTTTTCAAAAACTTCTTTACAAACCTTGCTTCGTTTCTCACGAGCAATCTGACACACAGGGACAGGAATAGAATCAACAATGTAAGCGTTTTCATTCTCGTTCAAATTATCTGCGATACTTTGATTGAGTTTCTGAATAAATGGATAGAGAATTTTTCTTCTACGATTAAAACGACTACGTTCTATTAACGCTGGGAAACAGGTACTATCGTCAGACTTTAATTTTTTCCAAAAATAATTTTCACTGTCAATTCCAATAGATTCACCAGTTAAAGAAAGTGCGATGATTTCGCAATCACTCATCTTTGGGGGATTTGGGTATGATTTGAAATTACCGCAATCATTAGCAATATCAATAAAAAACGATTTTGTTATTGATAAAAATTTGTCGAAATTTGTTTTGAGGTTGTGCATAGATGAATTTTGAAAGATTAATCTAATATACTGATATACAGTATATTGCACAACATTATTTTTTATTTTTATGAACAACTTATTAAACATTTTCAATAGCACAACGGGTTAATAATAATCAATTTCAAATGTTAAAATCGAATATAACTTATAAAATGATTGAGATAAAAATATATTTATTGATAACATAAAAAGGGCTGACATTTTTCTAATATGCCAGCCCTTTTTATTAAAAATAAGGGTTTGTTACATAACGTTATTTTCCTGCAACATTAACACTTCCCTTTAGTTCGGTGATATTTTCATTTTTGTCGTATAGTTTAATTATATAAAAATAAGTACCTGCGGCAACAAGCTTACCCTCGTATTTTCCGTCCCATCCATCCTTACCTTCAAATAAAGATTGTCCCCACCTGTTAATGATGGTTAAATCCAAACCTTTAGCGAATAAATCATTTATGCCATCGCCATCAGGAGTAAATGCATTAGGTATCGATTTTATTTTAATAATTAATGAATCCGTTGCTGATAAGCATCCTCCTTCTTCTGCTATCACATAAATAGTTTGTGTTCCTGTTAATGTACTAGTTTCATAAACATTCGACGGGCTATTTTGTTCTAAATTACCATCAACATAGAATTGATACGTATCGTAACCATCGGGATTAGCAGTAATGATGATATTATTTCCTATATAGCCAAAATCAGTTGTCAGGTCGCTGCTCAACGAAGTTACTACAGGAATATCCACAACAGTAATTGTAACCTGGTCACTTGCAGTACAACCATTACTATCGGTTATGGTCAAATAGTAAGTAGTAGTTGATGATGGTGTAGAGGTTGGATTCGAAATGTTTGTAGCGCTTAATCCTGTTGAAGGATTCCATAAATATTCATATGAAGTTCCAATGTTTGCATTAAGTACAGCTGATGAACCAGCACAAATAGAAGTATCATCTCCTGCATCAATTGGCGGATTGCTGAAAACAGTAATATTTGCAAAGCCATTCATTGTATCTTTACAATCGGTTGCAATGTTTGTAGCAATTATAATATAATCTCCTGAGAGTTGATTTCCGAAACTTATTGGACTACCTGTTCCTGCTACATGTATTCCTGTTGAAACTCCATTTAAATATAACATATAATCAACTCCCGGATCGGAATCGCTTAATAATACTGTTATTCCAGTACCTCCTGTACAATATTGAGTAGTGCCTGATGGATTTATATCATAAGGGTTGGGTAATGGGTTTATAGTAATTGTGGAGCTTCCGGTCATATTATTCTGACAAGTTGTAATTGTATCTGTAGCAATGACTATATATGTACCGGCAGGTTGAATACCAAAACTAATTGTATCGCCTGTTCCCATAAGTGTTTCGCCAGTTGGAATGCCGTTAACAAATAAAACATACTGAACATTTAGCTGTGAACCGTCAAGTCCAATTTCAACGCCACTATCCGATGCGCAATATTGAGCATTTGTTGGGAATAAGTTAAATTTTTCGGGAAGCGGGTTAACAATAATAGTTGCTTCGCCATTCATGGTATCTGAACAATGTGTGTTTGGCGAAACATATTCTGCAATCACCGTGTAAGTTCCGGCAGGTTGTTCCGGGAAAGAAATAGCACTGCCTGTACCAGAAATGACAATATTGGTATTATTGCCATTCAGGTATAATGTATAGTTTACACCTACCTGTGAACCGCTAAGTTGTAATGCAACACCGGGATATGATGCACAATACTCTCCATTTCCTGCTGCTGTTAAATCATATGCAATTGGAAGCGGGTTAACAGTAACAGTTGCAATACCACTCATTGTGTCTGTGCAGAGTGTTGTGTGAGAAATATCTGTTGCAACTATCATATAAACACCTGCGGGTTGATTATTGAAATTAATTGCAGAGCCAGTCCCTAATGTATCAATGTTAGTTGGGGAGCCATTTAAATATAAAGTATAATTAACGCCTAATTGCGAACCACTAAGTGTTAATGTAACTCCTGATCCAGATGCGCAATATGAGCCGCTTCCTGATAAATTATATATAGTAGGTAATGGATTAACAACTACATTAGCAATTCCATTCATGGTATCAACACAATGGGTTAAAGTATCTGTAGCAATTATAGTATAATTACCAGTGGGTTGATCCGGGAAATTTATTGCTGATCCTGTTCCAAGCGTATCAATATTTGTAGGTGCACCATTTAAATATAAAGTATAATTAACGCCTAATTGCGAACCACTAAGTGTTAATGTAACTCCTGATCCTGATAAACAATATTCCCCACTGCCAGATAAATTATATGTTACAGGAAGTGGATTAACAATAATGTTAGCGAATCCATTCATGGTATCAGTACAATGAGTAATAGTATTGGTAGCAATAATTAAATATGTTCCGGCTGTCTGATACCCGAAACTGATTACTGAACCTGTTCCTGCTATGTTTAACCCTGTTGAAGTTCCATTAAAATATAATTCATATTCAACATTGATTTCAGAATTATTTAAACCTACCAATACTCCGGGTTCCGAAGCGCAATATACTCCATTATCGGATACAGTTACATTATATAAAATCGGTAATGGATTAACAATAATTGTAATAGAATCAGAAATGGTATTATAACCGTCATCAGCAGTTACAATATAAGTTGTAGTATCAAGAGGATGAACCATCGGGCTCTGTGTAGAATCAACAAATCCTGATGGGTTTGACAACCAAGAATAAGTATACACCCCGCTACCTCCATCTGCAATAGCATTTAGTAAAGTTGAATCGCCATAGCATATTGCATTTGGTGATGCATTTAATGCTATTATATTTATTGGATGTCCGACAACTGTAATAACAACATCATCTGTTCCAATACAACCTGTAGCTTTATCAATTACAGTTAAGGTAAAAGTTGTTGTTGCATTTAAATTTGTTGTTAATGGATTGGTGATATTGGCATTAATAACGCTATCAGCAGGTGTCCAGAAGTATAAATAGTTTCCGCTTCCACCTGTTGCTGAGCCATTCAAAGTAGTAGTTGTCCCGTAGGGTATCGTTATATCTGTTCCTGCATTAACAACAGGATTAGGGTTGATAGTAATTGTTGCGGTACCCGTCATTGTGTTTACGCAATGGGTTGCTGTATCAGTTGCTATAACAGTATATACGCCGGCGTTAGTTTGATTCTCGAAACACAGGAATGAATCATTCCCCATAAGCGGAGTTCCTATGTTTACCCCATTGAATTGAAGTTGATAACTTATCCCGATATCAGAAAAACTTAAACATACATCTAATCCTGTACCTCCTGCACAATACGAACCACTTCCTGATACAATATATGCTATTGGCAATGGATTTACAATTACCATAACAGAATCGTAAGCGTTATTCCATCCATCATTAGCAGTAACTATATAAGTTGTAGTAGTGTCAGGGTGAACAAAAGGACTTTGTGTGGAGTCAACAAATCCTGTAGGGTTGGATAACCATGAATAGGTATACGTGCCACTACCACCGCTGGCAAATGCTGCTATTTGAGCAGAATCACCAAAACATATTTCATTTGGTGTGGCTGAAACAGAGCTTACCGTTAACGGACCTCCTGTTATTGTAACAACAACCTGGTCGCTGCTTGTGCATCCTTTTATATCTGCGACATTTAAAGTAAATACAGTTGTAAAGTTAAGATTTGTGGTAACCGGATTTTGGATATTAGGATCGACAAGACTGTCAGTTGGAGTCCATGAGTATGTATATGGAACACTCCCATTGGTTGCGGAACCACTAAGAGTTGTATTTGTTCCATTTGGAATTGAAAAATCAAGACCTGCATTAGCTACAGGTAACGGATTTATTACAATAACTGCATTGCCAGTCATATTGTTCTGACATGATGTTGTTGTATTTGTTGCAATAACAGTATATGTTCCTGCTGCTGTCTGATTAGGGAAACATAAGGCGGAACCGGTTCCTGCAATGGGAAGACCTGTATTTGCTCCATTGTACTGCAATTGATAACTTATCCCATTTTGAGAACTGCTTATGCAGATAGGTAATCCTATTCCGCCGGAACAATATTCTCCACCTCCGGTAACATTATATGCAATAGGTAATGGGTTTATTGTAATAGTCATGTTATCGCTTACTGCACTACAAGGTCCTGATGGGTCATTTGTAGTTAACGTAAGTGTAACTGTGCCTGCATTGATTTCAGCTGTAGAAGGAGTATAAATGGCATTTAATGTTGAAGCATTTGGATTAAAGTTTCCTGTGCCACCGCTCCAGGTACCACTTGATGCTGCACCTCCAACACTTCCGGCAAGAGTAACTGTATATCCTGCACAAATAGTTTGGTTAGCACTGGCTTCAACGGTTGGTATAGGATTGATAGTAATTGTCATATTATCGCTTAATGCAGTACATGGGCCAGATGGGTCATTAGTAGTTAAGGTAAGAGTAACTGTACCTGCATTTGCTTCAGCTGTAGAAGGAGTATAAACAGCATTTAATGTGTTGGCATTTGGATTAAAACTACCCGTTCCACCGCTCCATGTAGCACTTGTTGCAGCACCACCTATAGTACCAGCAAGAGTTACCGTAGAACCTTTGCAGATAGTTTGGTTGTCGCCGGCATCAATAGTAGGTACAGGGTATATTATTATTTTAACATTATCGTATACAGCCGGGCATGGTCCGGTAGGATCGTTAGTGGTTAATGTCAAAGTAACTGTTCCTGCTGTTATTTCTGCCGCAGATGGAGTATAAACAGCATTAAGAGTAGTATTATTCGGATTATATGTGCCGGTCCCGCCACTCCATGTTGCACTTGAAGCTCCTCCGCCAATGCTTCCTGTAAGAGTTGCAGTAGCGCTCGCGCAGATTGTTATATCGCTACCTGCATTTACTGTTGCAGGAGGATTTACAGTAACCAAAACATTTACACAGCTTGTAGTATTACATGTTCCTTCAGCCCTTACATAATATGTAGTACTGGTAGTAGGTGAAACGGAAATTGATGAACCTGTTCCTACTGCTGTTCCTCCACAGCTACTGCTGTACCAGTGCCATGTTGCACCAGTACCTAAAGAACCACCAACAACAGCTAATGTAGTACTTTCTCCATTACATATAGTGGAAGGTGTGGCAGTTGCCGAAGTTGGTATACTTGAAAATGTATTTACTGTAATTCGTACTGTATCCCTTGCTACATTTTCACATGAATCTCTTACAAGCAGATAATAATAAGTAGTTGAAGTCGGTGATACAGTAATATTTTGAGTATGAACAGTTGCCATTCCTCCTGATGATGACCATGAGTATTGGTAGTAATTTCCGGCTGTAACTACACCATGTAAAGTAACAGAAGCTCCATTACAAATTGATTGGTCAGCTTCCTGGATATGTGCGGAAACTCCAACAAAATCATGAAGGAATATAGTGTCTTTTATAATATCAGGATTGCAAGGGCATCCACCCGCAGTAACAGTAATAATAATTGATTCAATTCCTTCGGTTACTCCGTCACTATTGGTATATAAAGGAATCGTAACGGAATTTACACCTATAGGTATAGTAACAGGATTCTGTGGCGCTGTATAATCAGTTCCAGATGTTGTTGTACCTCCCATAGAATAGCTTACATTAATTGGAGCAGAGGTATCAACAGTATCTGTACGGGTGAATGTGATACTAGAAGTACATCCTTCGTAACTATGTTTAGTACCGGTTGGATTGGCAACACTCATAGCAACACCACTTCCTGAAGAGAAACTGTTGGCTTCAAGAAATACCCAGCTATCATAAATTCCATCGCTAACGTCAGCAACAACTAATTTTATATGATACCATTTACAAGGTGTTACCGCAGCTGTAGCAGTAAGCACAGTGGTTAATCCATCACATTCTATTTTGTATGGGTATGAACCTGAAACAGTACATGCATTATCACGGAAATAAGAAGGATTAGTTCCTGGACCAGGCCCACATCCTGAATCTGCATGTCCGTGATTAACATTATTAATAGTTACTGGTGTAGATGTTCCCGGAATTAATGCAATGTTTTTACTATTATAATTTTCGGGTCCACCGGTAAGGAAGAAGCCAAAAGCATCATTATATGTGCTTCCTACCCATTCATTATATTCTTCTGAGGCAAAAGTGTATCTAAAAGAAACAGTATTACTTGATGGTTTAAAATAAAATTCAAGTACTGCAGCATCTTCTGAATCGTAACCAGAAATAGCATTAATAGTTGCATCCCCATCACCACCATAATCTATACCATTATTTGTATATGAATTAGGTCCTTCCGCATCTTTAGCATTTCCTGATGATAAAACTATTCCGCTATGGTAACCTATTGTTGAACTTCCTCCCTGGAAGTATCCAATTTGCCTTGAATTTCCTGTAAATTTAACTAAAGAATCTTCGAGACAACCGGAAATCAGGTAATGTTCAACCATGTAAGAAGCAGTATAAGAAGTATTGTTTACAGTTAAATCAGTTATAGAACTTGTTGTAAATCTTTTGATGGTACAACTGCTGCTTTCACCGGCAGCATTTACTGAAGTAACTTTCCAGTAATAAGTTGTACCTGCAGTCATACCGGTAGGTGAATATGTAAGAGCAGTTCCAACATTAGCTACAAAAGGAGGGTTACTACTTGTGCCAAAATATACATTGTAAGAAACAACAGCACCACCGGTTGTGGGTGCAGTCCAGTTAAGTGATGCAGCTGTACCGATATTTGTTGCTCCATTTGATGGGCTGTTTAGTGTTGGGCAGTTTGGTAATGTTATAGGTGAACATGTAACATTTATGGTAAAATCACCTGTGGCTGTTCCTGTTCCGTGAACAAAGAAATAATATGTTGTTCCATTTACAGATGTAAAAGTGATAGAAGGGTCATTATCTCCGCATATGGTATAATCATCATCTTCTCCTGTAATACAAGACAGCGATGCACAAGTCCCGGAGTAGATACTTAATTTTGTGTCCAGGGCAGAACCGCAAAGACTTACAGTAACATCATTTGCTCCTGTTGAAGTATATTTATACCAAACTCCGGGAGCAGTAATTGTTGTTCCGCAGGTAGCTGTAGGGTCACCAGTTGAAGTAGCAGCAGTTGTAGTTCCCGGTGTAGATGAGTTACAACTTAAAGCAATTGCTCCTGAGCATTGATCATTTGCAGGAATAACAGGACATGGATTTGTAGTAAAAGTAGCAGAAGTAGTATAATCAGAAGTGGTACCATTACAGCTTGATGAGGCATATACCCTTAAATAATAAGTAGTATTACAGAGTAGCGTTGAAACAGTAGCTGAAGTTCCATTAGTATATCCATGTGTAGTAACACTATTATAATCTACTGTAGGACTGGTACCAACTACCCAGTAATAAGTAATTGTAGCGCTACCAGTTGGTGAACCGGCAGCCCATGATAAGTTAGCAGTAGTAAGTCCTGTTGCTGTGCCTGTTACATTTATAGGAGCTCCGGGCGTAACGCATGAACCAGCCTGAACATTTATGGAATAGTCTTCTACTTCACCATAATTTGTGGTACCACAAGGGTCTAGTGTTCCTGTATAAGTAATTCTAACTCTCATTCTTGTAGTTCCTAATGTTGAACTTGCAGGAGGAGCTACAGTAGCAGTATATTGTCCGGCTCCCGGAGTACCTAAAACGGTAACGGTTTCATTGGGGTCCCCAAAATCACCATCCTGGTTCCAGTCAATCCAGATACCACACTGGTCGCTTACTCCGCCACTGCCATTAGTAACAACAATAGAATAATTACTGCCAATACTCATATTAGTAGATTGTGCAGTATAATCAGTATAACCACCGCTGGTGCATACTGTAGAGTTATCAATTGTCCCTAATTGGACTCTCGAAATATATTCCTGACAAGTGGTTGCACTTGCATCACAATAACAAGGAACTGAAGTTGTCGAAAAATTATTAGGATTATTTGTTGTACTTGTTGTATTGTATTTTGTATTAGTTGTTGCACAATTGTATTCACAAACTTGTACCCTGTATGCAGTACTTGCAGTTAATCCTGTAACTGAAACACTGGTGCCTCCTCCATTGTAAATACAGTACCATCCTGATGTTCCAATTTGTGTTCCGCTTCCAAAAGCAGTATTTGCCGTATATGTAGTTCCATTAATAGGAGCCGCAGTTCCTGTTGACCCCTGGTACATAAATACAGCGCAGTTACTGCCATTTCCTCTGGTCCAGCTTATGGTAGCTTCACTCGCGCAAATATCACTGGAGGTGATGTTCGTTGCTTGAGTAGTAGGAACGGCGCAATTATCATATGTAATTTGAATATTTGGTCTGTATGAGTTTACTGTTCCATTACCTGTGGGCGCACTTGTATTCTGATACCAAATTTCATGTTTCGATGTTGAAGAAGTATATCTGAAATAGGGATATGAAGTTGATCCTGTTCCACCATAATTAGTTTCAATACAAACCATTAAATTATCTCCAGTATAGTTGAACGGTGTAGTTAATGTAATAGTTTTCCACCCGGTGCTGGTAAAACTAAGCGTACCGCTGTATACAGTAGTAGCACCAGATATCATGTTTGCCCAGGTTCCTGCTGTTTGTATAGATGATGTGGTTGTTTTTAAATAGATAACCACTGAAGCAGATGATGTTTGAGAAGCTTCAACATTAAATCCAAGCGATGTGATACTTCCTGTACCTCCTATTTCCGTACTTGTATATATTGCCGAGCTTCTTTCATATCCATAATACATTCCAAATGGCTGTCTTTGATAAGAAGTTCCTGTACCTATTGTTACAGTGGTGGCATTAACTTCATTAAATAAAGAGATAATGCAAAAAATAGCAATACCAAATAAATACTTGTAGAGGTTTTTCATATTGATAATTTTATTTTTTAATTACAATTGTACTTTTAATATTTAATACGAAAAATTATTTAAATACGTTACTTCGTTTTTATAATATTAAAACTATAAAACGTAAATATTAACTTTGAATAAGATTATTGATTTTTGTTAGTGTTAAATTTACCATCATTAAGAATTATACCTTCTTTGGTAATTTCTTCATCAGATATTTCTTTAATCGATACCTGTTCAGCAACTTGTCCAATTCTTGATAATCTTTTATTTATATCTTCTAATGTAACTTTACTTTCTGCGATAATTACGCAAAGTCCGGTAGAGAAGCTGGTTTTTGAAGAATAAATATTTTCACATTGAATTAATATCCTGTCAACAGAAGGCGCATCAACTTCTTTCTGAATAGTAGTAATCTTTAGTACAATTTTATTTTTTTGTTTAGAAGATACATTTTGTGTTTGTCCGAAACATAAATTTGCAAACATGAAAAGTGCAAATAAAATTGATGTTGTTCTCATAGGTAAAAGGATTATAAGTTTTGTAGTTTATGAAAATTCTTAAATGAAAAGATTATAACAGCCATAGCTATTTAAAAAAAACACGCAAATATAAGAATTTAAATTCTTATAAAAAAGCATGTTAGCAATTTTGTTAATATTTTTAATATTAATAATATGTTTATTAATCGAAATTTTTAATATGAAAATTATTTGTTTTAACAAAAAAATATATATAAAAGTATTGTAAATGAGATATTTATATCTGTGATTGTTTTTTTAGTCTATATTATAAACAAATATGGAATAAAAATAACCTTATTAATAATTTTATTAAGTTTTTTTATGGCAGGTATTATTCAATTAAAAAAACTTTATCTGTTTTGAATTTATACTCGTTCTTTTCAGGTTTGCAAAAGCAAAACTGTTTAGAACGAGTAATACCGTACAGAAAACAAAAAATATTTTTGCAAACCTCTTTTCTGTCGGTATAAGAACCATATTCCGGCTGGGTTTCTGAAATCTTCATGCTTTTGTTTTCACAATGACCCAAATTATTGTTTTCATTAATTTTAATCGATCTCTTAATTTTTGGTGTAATATAAAGATATAAGTATATGTTAATTTTTTTTGTAGTCTGGATTTTTTTTTCATCTTTGCATTCCTTTTTTTAAAAATCAAGGTGGATTTTATCAAAAATAAAATCCATTTTTTATCATAAAATACTCATTATTAACTAAAAAATGAAAAGATGAAAAAATTAATTACAATTTCACTAATTTGCTTCTTTATGCTTGCTTATAATGCAACTAAAGCGCAAATTTTTACCAGCGATTTCGAAACATGGACTGGTAATGTACCGGCCAACTGGGCAGTAGCAACTACAGTATCAAATCTTGAAGCCGACAGCGTTATCCCATACGCTACTAGTGTTCATTCCGGAGATTCTGCTTGCAGACTTGTAAACAGGCAAGGTACTTCTTCTCATAAAAGATTTACAACTCAAGCTGTTTCTGTTACTTCAGGAACAACATATGCTATTAATTTTTGGGTAAGAGGTCATGGAAGTATTAGAACAGCATTATATTCGGGATCTGCTTATGGAACGTATAACGCATGGATTAATGTGAACTCAACTAGCTGGGCTTTACAAACACAAAGCGTAACTGCTACTACCACTTCTAGTACAGCTCAATTTATTTTCTCTATAGCATCAACATTTGCTGATATGGATGACATTCAAATTGATGATGTTACTATCGGTGTAGCAGTTATTGATACAGTTTCAATTCATGATATTCAGTATACAACAGCAATACCTGCAAATTCTCCATATAATAATCAAACAGTTTATACTGGAGGTATTGTAACAGCTAAATATAAATCAGGATATTTTATTCAAAATGGCAGTGGATCATGGAATGGACTTTTTGTTTATGATGCTACTAATGCAGCAAGTGTTACCCGGGGAGATTCTGTTATAATTAAAGGAATTGTTACAGAATATAATAATCTTACTGAAATGAAAACGATAACCAGCTTTACAAAAGTAAATTCAGGTAATGCTGAACCTGCACCTTATGTAGTTACAGGAGCCAATTCAAATAATGAAGAATTCGAAAGTGTATTGGTTACAATACTAAATGCTAATTGTCTGACAACAGCTGATACTAATGGTGTTTGGCTTGTTTATGATACAGATACTACTTATATCGATTCTCTGATATATATTTATTCTCCTGTTATTGGGACTACTTATGATATTACCGGGGTGAATTATTATATCAAAGGAGCATATTCATATGTAAGCGGGAAACTTGCAATTGAGCCAAGAGATGTTAATGATATTTCAATTCATACTGGTATAAATGAAATTGAAAATGACAATATAAATATTTATCCTAATCCCGTTTCTGATATTCTTTATGTAAATAATTTAATTGGTACAGAAAAAATACAAATTATTAATATTCTTGGCGAAACAATAAAAGATGTTAAAGCCTCGGGAACTAAAGAAACAATCAACGTTAGTGATTTGTCTAAAGGTATATATATTCTTAATATCAATAATAATGGTAGAAATTTATCTAAGAAAATTTCTATTGAATAAATATTGAATTAATAAATTTTAAAAGCAGCTATCAAATAGCTGCTTTTTTTTATTTTTGCTCAAATTGCTGAAATGAAAAAAAATATTTTTTATTTTTTGTTGTTATTTTGTAGCACAAACGTATTCGTTAATATTTATGCTCAGAAAGATAAACCTTTAAGAGTTGAAATCACTGCAAAATACAATTCCGATTCATACAAAATAATTCCATTTGGCGAAAAAGGTGTAATGCTTTTTTATTTAGGAAATGACGATAATAAACGTCAGGATCCCGGTAAATGGTATTTTACATTATATAATACCAATTTTTCCGAGTTATGGACTAAGGAGCAGATTGTTCCTAAAGATATGCAGTTTATGTTTTTTGATTATTCTGAAAGATACCTGTACTTATATTTTGAAAACAATAACAGTTCATATTCCAATGGCAATATTGAAATTTTAAAAATTGATATTGATAGCGCTAATGTTAAAACGTATAATACTGTTATAAATGAACGGGCAAAAGTAACGTCATTCAAAGTACACGATGATGTGGTTATGCTTACAGGTTATACCCTTCCGAGTCGTGGTAAATCATGCTTGCAGGGATGTATTTCACTTACATTCATTCCGGGGATTTTTGGTTATACTGTTTTCCATTATAGCCCATTTATTTTAACTTATAATTTGAATAACGGAGCTTCAAAAATTATTCGTGATGATTTTAAAGGACATGCTTATGCAGATGATTTATCATTCGATGATAAGAGCGGAACATTTGATATTACAATTAAAAATCATATTCCGCGAAAAACAAACGCCATGTATATTGATGAATTCAGTGCAGACGGATTAAAAACAAATTCATTGAAACTGGTTACCAATGATGATCAACGTAAATTGAATACATGCCGTATTATTTCATTAAATGAAAATGAAAAAATTCTTATAGGTACCTATAATAATGCAACTAAAGGAAATAAAGCAAACCCTGCATTTGCAGGCTTTTCAGAAGGTGCATCCGGAATATTTTTTAACAGGATTTATAATGGGCAACAAAGCGATATCAAATTTTATAATTTTTCAAAGTTTAAAAATTTCTATTCGTACATCAGCGAACAACGCGCTTTAAACATTATGAAAAAAGCAAAGAAAATGGAAATGAAAGGAAAAGAACTTTCATTCAATTATAAATTGCTGATGCATGATATTATTAAAAAAGATTCAGATTATATTATGGTTGCTGAGGCTTATTATCCCGAATACCATACAATCACTTATACCAGCTTTGATATGTACGGGCATCCGATTACAACATCATATACTATTTTTGACGGCTATCGTTATACCAATGCAATAATTGCTTGTTTTAACAGTGATGGAGAATTATTGTGGGATAACAGTTTTGAGATATGGAATATTTTAACTTTTAACTTAAAGGAAAGAGTGAACGTAATGTTTGATGGTGATGATATTTTACTTACTTATAGCAACAATGGGAATATTGCTTCAAAAATTATTCATGGAAGCGAAGTGGTGGAGGGCAAGCAGTACACTCAAATAGAAAGCACATATACGAATGATAAACTTATTTCTGATTACAACAGTGATATGGAATACTGGTATGGTAATTATTTTATTTCTTATGGATATCAGAAAATTAAAAATGTTCAGCAAAACAAAGGGAAACGCACGGTTTTTTATTTTAATAAAATAGCATTTCAATAATTGAAGATGAAACAGGAATCAGAAAAAAACTTCAGGCAATCACTTGGCTTTTTCGATTCTACAATGCTGGTTGTAGGTTCGATGATAGGTTCAGGGATTTTTATAGTAAGCGCTGATATATCACGGACATTAGGTTCTCCAATGTATATGCTGTTAACATGGATTGTAACAGGAGTGATAACAATTATTGCTGCTCTTAGTTATGGGGAACTTGCAGCCATGATGCCGAGAGCAGGCGGGCAATATGTTTACCTGAAAGAATCATACAACCCGATGGTTGGTTTTTTATATGGATGGACTTTGTTCATGATCATTCAAACAGGTACGATTGCTGCGGTTGCAGTAGCATTTGCAAAATTTACCGGTGTACTATTACCTGTTTTCAGTGAGAAAAATATTTTACTTGAAATAAATAATTATAAAATATCAGCAGCACAACTACTGGCTATTTTAAGTTTAGTAATACTTACATTTATAAATTATTTCGGAATTAAAAATGGGAAAATAATGCAGATTACTTTTACCATTACGAAAATTCTGGCACTTGCCGGAATTATCATTGCCGGTCTTGTTGTGGCTACCGGAAGTGGTTTCTGGGCAGGTAACTTCAGCGATATGTGGAGCGCATCCAAAACAGTAATGGAAGAAGGGAAAATTGTTGATATATATAAATTAGGTGGTTTGGGATTGCTTACTGCATTTGGTGTTTCAATGGTTGGCAGCTTGTTTTCGAGCGATGCATGGAACAATGTAACTTTTATTGCAGGTGAAATAAAAAATCCAAAACGCAATATTCCGCTCAGCCTTTTCTGGGGAGTACTTATTGTAACTGCAATTTATTTATTATGCAATATTGCTTATCTGAGTCTATTGCCGATGAACGGAAATCCTGAAGCTGCCGATGTTGTGGGCAGAGGGATAAAATTTGCAACAAGCGACAGGGTGGGGGTTGCAGCGGCTTCACAAATTTTTGGAGAGTCGGCAGCAATAATAATGGCGGTGCTTATCATGATTTCAACTTTTGGCTGTAATAATGGGTTGATACTTTCAGGTGCGCGTGTTTATTATGCAATGGCTAATGACGGATTATTTTTTAAAGGTGTTTCTAAATTAAATAAATATGCTGTACCCGGTGTTGCCCTTATATTCCAATGTATTTGGGCTAGTGTATTATGTTTGTCTGGCAAGTATGGCGATTTGCTCGACTATGTAATTTCAGCAGTTTTGATTTTTTATATACTTACAATTGCAGGTGTTTTTATTTTAAGAAAAAAGAGACCCGATGCAGAAAGGCCATACAAAGCATTTGGATATCCTGTATTACCTGCAATTTATATTGTTATTGCACTTGCAATTTGCATCGACCTTTTAATTTATAAAAGAGATTATTGTTTGCCCGGATTTATGATCGTGCTTGCCGGAATCCCTATTTATTATTTGCTTGTAAACAGGAAGCAGAAAGATACTTAGGTAATTATTTTTTTATAAATTTTCTAAAATAAATATTTTCAGGAGTTATTATTTTTATAAAATAAATTGACGGCTCAAGCATAGATATATCAATGCTTTTAGATTTATCCAAAATTCTTCCTGTCAAAATATTTTTTCCATCAATCCCTGAAATTTCATAATCAAAAACCAGCGGAATATTATTTTCATTTTCAAAATAAATATTCAGAAATTTTTCTGATGGAACAGGAAAAACAATTAATGAATTATCGTTTTTTTTTCGTCGATTGATGAAGGTGTTTGTGTTGCAGAATAAGTGTAGCCTGCATTTGAATTCTCTAACATAGTAGTGTCGACGCACATTACAGCCATTGCAACCCGGTTGTATGTTGTTCCGAAACTGTCAGCATTGAATGTCAAAGTATTATTATTATCGGGTTCCATTGTGATAATATCTTTAACATCCGAAGTGGTATTATTGAATAAAATAAAAGCGAGCCTGAATTTATAAGCGCTGTCGCCATTGAATGTAATTGAAAGCTTTCCTGAAGTTGGCGCATTGAAACGAATATAGTCAACTCCAAAAGGATTTACGTTTTGTGTTTTTATACCGGTAGGATAAGCATTGTGAATAAATGTATTTTTTGCGGAGCCAAAATTAAAATGAGAATAAGAATATTTTCCATTTTCAAAAGTTGGATTATCAATATAATTTGCAATGATCCATTGTTCAAAAGCATCTTCAAATGATTCGCTGTAGCCCAGTGAATCCAATGTTTTTCGCATTCCTTTAATTCCGTTTGCCTGTTCTTTAATTAGCATTTTAATATATTGTTCGCCTCCAAAATGTTCATACATGAATACAGTCCACATTAAAACCTGGTCGTAATTCTGAAAATAAATTAAAGGTAAATCGGGTTGGTTTACAAAATATGCACCATGCATTATATCTTGTTGTGAAATATTTTGCGTTAGATATTCAGCGGCAAATGTTGAAAAACCTTCATCAATCCATGCTTCTTCCCAATATTTAACAGGATTATTAATGGGTTCGGGTGAATGGTCTTGTTGCCAGTGAAGCATATGTCCGAATTCGTGAGCTACCAATTCGGATGCATAAGAAAATTCAGATGCTGCAAAATAGATCAGTTCATGTTCATTGCTGTGCATTCCCCAATGTGAGTATACAAAAGTATCGGGCATTTGCTGACCGGGGTCAAAATAACCAGACCAGTTAGTTTCATTGAATGCAAGAATGTATATTTTGGGATCGTTATCAAGTGCATTGGGGACAGGACCATACAGGGCCGTAAGCTCTGGAATAAATTTATTATCGAAATGATTTACCAATGTGTCGAGTTGTGCTTGCGTGGGTTGTGTGGCAGAATCTTCAACGAAGATGTAACAATACTCCGAAACTTTTTTACAAATGGCATCAATAGTTCTTTGAGGAGTTCCCCATAACGGAGGCCAGTCAACATAAGTTACCGACTGGAATTGTATGGTATCGCCTTCATTTACCTGTGAAAATAAAATTGAATTTGTAAAGATCAATAACGAAATAAAAAAAATTTTTTTCATAAAATTATATTTCTTTTGAAGTAACCATGCGGAATTCCAGTTCATCCTGGAATTTCCGGCATATTGAATTTATTTTATTTTCGATGGCGCTGATACCGCGTTTTGAAAATTCATTTTCCTGCATTTCAGAAAGTATCAGCATTTCAAATGCAGTTGAGTGCAGCCAGTCTACATCCCTCTGATACCCACATATGGCAAGGGCTCCGGTTTTATCGAGGAATTTTTTTAAATAATTTTTCCGGATGGCAAGTGTGCTGCATGAACCGAAAATAATAATGGAATTGCTGCATTTACCCGAAACAATATTTGCCAATTCATCAAGAGAATAAGAGCTTTTATCATTCAGTAAAATCTGATTTTTTTCGCCATGGAAAGCAAGGTAAAGTATAGGGAAACGCTTGTATTTGCGGAGTGTCCATTTGGTTAATAAAAATTCAATTTCTTCAGCAGTTGCACAACTGTGGTATATAAATTCGATGCCGCGATTTGAATGCAGTAACTCGAGTATTGGCCTTACGGATGTTTTTTCCCTGAGGTCGTCGTTCCATTTTCCTTCAAGGCAGTAAATCCCTTTCATTATTTTCTGATTTTACTTAACAAAGATATGATATAAAAGAAATAATTCTGGAATTGTTTATAAATTTGATTTAAAATTTCTTTGATGAATAATATTTTTGCTGATTGTGAAATTAATTTTTCTGAATTTATTCTAAAGCCTGAATATTTTGATTTTTATGATAAGCTTCATGATGAGAACCATATATATCGTGTAATGTTTCATGTGCTGAATATAGGTTCTGACTTAGGTTTCAATAGGGAAACTAAATTAGCTTTTTTTGCTGCATTTATTCATGACTTATCACGCCAACATAAAGGGAAACACATTGAACATGGCGAAATTGCTGCAAAAGAAAAGCTTCCTGTTTTTATACCATTATTTAAAAAGAATGGATTGATTGATGATGATATTCCTTTTATTCATAATGCTGTTTGCAATCACTCGCTTCCTGTTGAATTACCTGAAACACATTCACATTATAAAGTAACAGCTTTGTTAAAAGATGCTGATGCGCTTGATAAAGTGAGGAAGAGTGCAGGTGACCCAAAACTTAAATCTCTTAGATTTGAAGAAAGCAAATTACTTATAAAGCATGCAGAAAAACTATTCAAGCTTACATCAGGAGTAAAAATAAATTCTTTTGACGAAATTTTAATACTTGCAGAAAATATTAAAAAGATAGATTAGAATGGCAGATCATCCAGTTCATTTGGTTCTGGCGGTAAATCAAAGCTTGGAGGAAAATCCTGACTTCCTGAATTATTTTGTGAAGAATCATTTGCTGATATTTTTTCTACTCTCCATGCTTTAGCTTCAGTAAACCAGCGTCCTTTACTTTCGCGGCTTTCCAAGTCGAAAGATACTTTCAGGTCATCATTGGGTTTAAAAGAAAAATTTTCTGCTTTATCATTCCATAATGTAAAGCATACTTTTTTTGGAAATTTTGTTTTTGTTTCAATCACGAATTCCAGCTTTTTTAAACTACCTTTTTGAGTATCAATATTCTGTATAGGTAGTATATGTAATAGTTTTCCTTCTGTTTCCATTATAAATTGAATTTATTTTATGCTGATATTTTAATATGCTATTCGATTGTTTGAATAAATGCATCTTTATAACCCAGTTCAATTATTTTCTTTCTGTATTCAAGAGCATCTTTTTTTGATTTGAAATTTCCGGTAACATAACGTTTTAACCCGTCTTTTTTTATAATGATTTTAATGTCGCTTATTTTATTAAAGTATTCCATATTTAAATTACCACATCCTACCTGGACAGTATATGTAATGGAACTATCAATATCCGATAATTGAATTGGTGTTAATTGTAAATCTTTTTTGTTGCTATTAATATTAACGGTATCTTGTTTTATAGTAACAGGTTCGTATTGATCGGCAAGCAAAAGATAATAGGCTTTAGCTGCTTTATTTTTTATATTAGCCGAATCCTTATATGCATTTGCAATATTAATAAGTGAATCTGATTTTGCTAATAACTTATTGGCCGCATCGTAATAGTAATTAATTTGATTAATATATAATTGAGAATGCGATTTGTCAACTTCTGCTTTTAATGCTAGGATTTGTATGCTATCGAGAAAAGTACGGGCAAAGTCTTTATATATGCTCACTTTATTCAATTCAAGGGATGCTAAATGTTCATACGAGTTTGCTTCTTCCTGTAAATTCATATAGACCTGCATTTTATTTAAAGTGGAATCCTTTTCAGAAGACAAGTCCTGTGCGGAAATTCTATGATATGCCAATAGGGTAATAATTATTATAGTAAACTTTAAATAGTGCATTACAGTTATTTGATATTTACAAATATATAAATATTATTACTAAAGTAAATTTTTAGAAGAATAAAATATAATGGGTTTTTAATAATCCCAATGTTCCTTTTTCTTTGTGAGTTTTAAATCCTGTAAAACATCCGATTTCACATGTATTGATAAATCATAGCTTTTGCCATAGCCCATAGGTATCCATGAAAATTCAATGACCCAGCAATGTAAATCACGGTTTATGCCAATTTTTGCATAAGTAAGTTTGTTCGTTTTAAAATCATAATCTAATCTTGAGGTGATTTTCCATTTTTTGGAAATACTGATATCTCCATTTATTCCTATCGTTTGGACTATTTCTTTAGTAACAGAATCGCTAAATGCATCAAAGGTACTTGTATGAGAAAACGAATATGTTATTGTTGCATTCCATTGTTCTTCGAAATCTAAGTAAGCATCACGATTTTCATTAATCATATCTATTTCTTCTTTCGTGGCATTTGGACTGGTTAGTGTTTTTTTCTTTTCCTTAGAATGTAAACTCCAGTTCAGGTTTAGCATCCATTTATCATTACAGTGTCGAAGCAGCCGATGGTTTACCTTCCATTCAAAATCCTTTAGGTTGTTGCCTGATGAATCCACTATGTATGGGTCCCATAAACTGGCATAAGAAACATCCAGGTTCTTAAATAATTTTGTACGACCGGCTATTGTTACTTTTGAAAAATTCACTGAATCCTTTGCTAGGTCATATCCCCCTGAAATAATAAAATTATCAATAAGCGATATTTTTTTTGTACCAGTAATAGTATCTTTTCGGTTGCGTACTTTCATTTCGAGGTTATTTGAAATGGAAAAATTTACCATACCTGATTTGTCTTTCTGTGGTGTACCATATATATTGTTCTCAAATATGGAATAAGCTTTAGGTTTTACGGATGCATCGGTAATATAGTTTTTGTAATAGTTCCACCATTGATTGGGGGTGTATGTAAATGAAGCGGTAGGAGTAATGACATGTCTTATTGCTTTAAGCCTTTTCCCGTTGAAGTTGTACATACCAAATAATCGTGTGTTTATTGAAGAAGAAAAATTTCCATCATGTACGATATAAAATCCATTTGCTGTATCGGTTTGTAAATGCGGAAATATAGTATCGTCAGGAAGAGAAATAGTTTCATTTGCCCAATATTTCTTAATGCTTTTTGTATACCAGCGTTGAGTATAATTTATAGAGTTAGTAAGAGTAAAGTATTTAAGTAATTTAATGGAACTGCTAATAGGGATATTGTGTTTTGCTCCGTTATTTATTTCTTTTTTTATGTTTTCCAAAATATCATTTCTGAATAAAATTGTATCAATCCCGGAAATGTTGTTGGATGCATTCATTGAGTATCCAACACTTATTTTTTCAAACCATTTTTCTTTACCTACAACTTTTTTATTTCGGAAAGGATATATGGTATTCATGCTCATGGTCAATTCGGGAAGTGATAACGAAATGTTTCGCGTCTGTGTATTCTGGTTATGACGCATATTTGCAGAGAAATTAAAATTATTTCCAATTTTAGAACTATAGCTAATGTTTGAAGAAAAAGTATTTGTAAGGAAATCATTTGATGTTACATTGTTATTTTTATTATAATTACTAGAGCCTGCATTAACATTAGCTGTGAACCGGCTGTTTGGACGGGCTTTAGCGTCCTGACTGTGCATCCAGTTAATAAAAAAGTCGTTTCCTTTTCTATATGATGCCCCATCATTTACTGCAACAACATTATGAGCATAACTTAATTTATATGTACCATTGTATTTGTAAATGGTTTTATAATTGGAAGATGTTTCAATTCCCCAGCTGCCACCGGAATAAACATTGGTTTGAATAGCTAAATCCATGTGATCCCCTAATCCCAGGTAATAACCACTGCCTTTTAGAAAGAATCCTCTGTTTGCTGCATCTCCGTATGTAGGTATAAGTATACCTGATTTCTGGCCTTTTTTATTTGGAAAAAATCCAAATGGAAGCGCAAGAGGTGTAGGCATATCTTCAATGACCAGATAAGCCGGACCGGAAACGATTTTATCGTTAGGAATAACACGGGCTTTAGCAAATTTAATTTCATAATGAGGATGTTCGTCGGAGCAGGTTGTGTATTGTCCGTTTCGGATGTTTATAGAATTATCGGCAAATTTTTTAACATCTTTGCCATGAATGTAACTATCGCCTTCTTGTGTAATGATATTTGAAATCTTTCCTTTTTTACTTTTGAAATTATAGGTAAGTGTTGATGACGAAAAACTTTGTTCTCCTTGCGTAAAAATGGGTTTGCCTTTTATTTTTCCTGTTGAATCGGGCATTCCTTTTGCAAAAAGCTGGTTCGTTTTAAAAACGATTTCAACATATTCAGCATTGAGGGTGATGTCTTCATATTTGATTTCTGCATTCCCAAATAAATAAACTTTTTGGTTTTCTATATCAAAACGAATGGAATCGTCGGCTTTATAATCAACTTTTGATGAAATGGCAAAATCAGATGTACTATTGATGATGGTATCATTTTTGGTTTGCGTACTGTCTGTTTTAGGAATCGTATCCTGTGCATTGACAATACTGCCGGGAAATAAAAAGCAGATGCTTATGAAAAACAAAAATATTTGACGTTTTGAATGCAACGGAATATTACTATTTTTGTAAAACTGTTTATTAAAATAATGCGCAAAGCTAATTAAAATTTGGCATTCGGGTGAAACGTAAATTTCAAATAATTGGTATTCTTATTATAACGCTTTTAACGTATTTTAACGTTGTTCAGGCGCAAGGTTATAAAATTAATAAAGTTGTTATTGATGCAGGTCATGGTGGTACTGACCCCGGTTGTATTGGTAGTAAGACAAAAGAAAAAGATATTGCACTTTTACTGGCAACCAAACTGGGCGATTATATAAAACAATATTTTCCAACAGTAAAAGTAATATATACCCGCAGTACCGATACTTTTGTGGAACTTTATAAACGGGCACAAATTGCAAACGATAATAAAGCGGATTTGTTTATATCAATACATTGCAATGCAAATCCTTCTAAAGCACCGTATGGTTCGGAAACGTACGTTATGGGTTTGCATAAATCGCAGGCAAATCTTGACGTAGCGCAAAAAGAAAATGCCTCTATTTTAATGGAAGACAGCTATATTACGAATTACGATGGGTTTGAGCCGAACACAGAAGAAGCGTATATTATTTTTTCTCTTTATCAAAATGCTTATCTTGATTTAAGTCAAAACCTGGCAATTAAAATACAAAAACAAATGAAAGAAAAAGTTGGTTTATACGACAGAGGCGTTAAGCAGGCAGGATTTCTGGTTTTGTATAAAACGGCTATGCCCAGTATTTTATTTGAAGCCGGGTTTTTAAGTAATTTGAAAGATGAAGAATTTCTTTCCACTGCTAAAGGACAGGATTATGTAGCATCTGGATTATTCCGTGCTTTTAAAGAATATAAAAATGAACTGGAAAAAAATTCGATGGATAAAGATAAAGAAGATTCTGTCCCTGAAATTAAAAATGACACTTTGCCATATCATACTATTGTAAAAGATATTTCAAAGGAAGTTAATGACACTTTAGTAAATAATATTGTTTTTAAAATTCAATTTGCTACCTGTGATGTAAAAAAACCAATTAACTCACCCGATTTTAAAGAATTAAAGGATGTCCAGGAAGTTTATCATAATGGGTTATATAAATATTTAACCGGGAATGAAAAAAAATCGGGTGATGCTTTGGCATTATTAAAAAAAGTTCATGATTTAGGCTTTAAGGATGCATTTATAGTGGCCTTTCAGAATGGGGAAAGAATTTCTCCGCAACAAGCTATGAAATTGATAAAAAAAAATTAATAGATTTGTAAAAAAAATTATTCGTTTTGACTTTAAAAATTAAAAGAGAAGTAAAAGTTGGGATACTGGTAGTTACCACGTCTGCATTATTATTTTGGGGCATTAACTATCTGAAAGGTAAAAATTATCTTTCCAATAATCGTATTTTATATGCAACATATAACCAGGTTAATGGTTTGGTAAAAGCAAACTGGGTTATGGTTAATGGTGTTAAGGTTGGCGAAGTTTCGGGAATTGAGTTTATTGATTCTAAAGGAAGAGTGCAGGTTCAGATGTCGATTCAAAATAAAATAGATATACCTCGTAATACAATTGCAAGAATTTATAATTCCGATGTTTTAGGCTCGAAAGCAATTGAGTTATTATTAGGAAATTCCACCGATATGGTAAAAAACGGAGATGTTCTAAAATCGGAAATTCAACCATCAATTACAGAAGAAGTAAGTTATCAGATGCTTCCAATAAAACGGAAAGCTGAAAGTGTTATGGCTTCGCTCGATTCAGTGCTTGCTGTTATACAATATGTGTTCAATGAAGATACACGGGAAAATCTTAAACGTAGTTTTGAAAGCATTAAGTTCACTATAAAAAACCTGGAAAGCACTTCATATAATATAGATACTTTAGTTACTACACAAAGAAACCGTTTATCCCAGATCTTTTTAAATATTGAATCCATAACGAGCAATATCAAAAACAATAACAGTAAACTTACCAATGTTATCAATAATTTTTCATCCATAAGTGATTCATTATCGAAAGCAAAAATTGCAACGACCATAAATAATGCAAATAATGCAATGACCGATTTTGCAAAAATCACCGAAAAAATTAATAAAGGTGAAGGTTCGCTTGGCATGCTGATTAATAACGACAGCCTTTACAATGGACTTGAAAAATCATCTATGGAATTGCATTTGTTACTTGAAGATATGAGACTGAATCCAAACAGGTATGTTCATTTTTCTGTTTTTGGAAAAAATTCGAAGAAGCAATAACCTCATCAACCCCGAAAACCGCATGAAATTAATTTCTTCAGTTTGCCGGTTTCATTACTTAATAATAATTTCTGTTTATTATCTGCTTTTATTATCCTGTAATCAAAACAAAACAGTTGATATTAATAATGAAATGGCAAAGCTTAAAATCGTTGGCGATAGTATCAAAAATGATTTTTCGCTGATATTTGATAAAACTGAAAAGATTGCTTTGTATACAGAGGGTTTATATAAGAAAGGGATAATATATAATAAAGAAAAAATTGAAAAATCAGAATACGGAACATTACATAAAAAGGAAGATGATGGTGGTTCTGCAATATTTACCAGTAGTGTGGAAAAGGTAAATGATGAAATAATAAAAATCGTTAATATCACATCTCCACTGGATTCGCTTTTCAAAAACGTAACTGATTCATTGAAATTAGTGAAACAAATATGCTTTTTTGAGCAGCATTCATTTGTGCGCCTTTATCCGTATTTAGATGTATATTCTCAATTCATTCCCGATCTGGATATGCGGTCCATCGGGTTTTATTCTAAATGGGATAAGCGTTACAATACATCAAACAGAAAAGCAACACTGAGTAATATTTATCATAATCCTATGGGTAAGGGTTTGATGATTACATGCATGTCGCCGGTTTTTTATGATAAAGTTTTCCAGGGATTAATAGGTTTAAATATTACCATTGATGCAATCAAGGAAAAATATTTGAAACATAACACATCGCTGATGATAGTTGATAGTAGTGGAACATGTATTGCCATTGATGATGCAAAATCGGGAATATTCAATATACCGTTATTAAAAACACAAAAAAACATTCATACGGTTAGTGATAATGATTATATTGTTGAAAATTTAAACCTGTTAAAGAGTAAGAAAAAGGAGATACGAAAAGCATTTAATATGCTAATAAAAGAAAATGCCAAAACAGTTAAATTGAAGGTAAATGATGATGAATATATTTTAATGTGTTATAAAATACAGGGATTAAATTGGTTTATTATTAAATTCGAAAAAAAATAATTTTTTATGAGAAGGATACAAATGCTTTCTGCTTTCGTGGTTTTACTGCTTGTTGCAGCAAGTATTTTTATTTATCGGAATTTGATTAATCAGCAGATCGAAAGTAAAACAGATGAATTACAGAAACGTGTAAAAATTTGTGCCGAAAAAATTGAAGATTATTACCAGGATTTTATTACTGATGTTGATTATTTGATTGATGTAAAAAATTCAAAAGTAATTTTTTATGAAGATAATTCGGAGTTGATCAAACGTACCAAAAGAATTTACCTGAAATACGATAACCTGATTTCTTCTGTAAGGATTTATGATATTACAGGTAATATGATTATAGTAAATAAAGACACATATAATTATTTTAAAATAATTCATATTTCGAACAGCAATACACGTAATATCGTTTCAAAGCCCCGTGTATTTGTTGAAGGATATAAATATAAATATACAATACCTTTGAAAAATGAAGCAGGAGTTGTGTTTGCCAATGTTTCCTTTGGGTTGTCGATTCCCAATTATATTGAAAGTGAATTTTCAAATTTTTATTTAGGAAAGGATTCCTGGCAATTTTTGTTGAATACCAAAGGTTACCTGATGAAAGTGAAATATTCAGAAGAAGAATTTTCAAGCGATTCAGTAATTAAGGTAAGCAGCGAATCATTTATTGTTGACGAAATAAATAATGGTTATGAAGGTGTAATCAGAAATGAAATAAGTTACCAGTCGAAAAATTATAAATTATTATCTGTTTATTATCCTGTAAATTTTTTCAAAAACAGGTTTGGAATCATTTTTAGTATTGATGAACGTGCTGTACTTTCAACTATTAATAAAAATATTTTAGTGTTCTTTATTGCCACATTAATGGTTCTGGCAATTATTATATTTATATTTATTTTTATTATCAGGCAACTTACGGAGAGTGAAACCCGCATCAGGCAGTCGCTTCAGGCCCTGGATAAAATTGTTGACAATATTCCGGCAGGGATGATTGTTGCCGATGATGAAGGAATTATTCAGAAAATAAATCATTCGGCAGCACTTCTTCTTGGTTATGAAAGTGAAAATAAAAATAAAGGTAAAAATATTCTTTCGGTACTTTCTCTGGAGCCCAATAATTGGAGCGAATCGGTAGCAAAAAAAATAGATATAAAAAATTTAAAGGACGAAAGTAAAACAATATTATTAACGATAGTTTCATTGGTATTAGAAAACGAAAATTTTTTCCTATACACCATTGTTGATATTACAGAAATTGAAGAAGCTGTTAAAGCTAAGGAAGCCATAGCAAAAGCTAAAACGGATTTTCTTACTAACATCAGCCATGAAATCCGTACACCAATGAATGGAATAATTGGTATCACTGATTTACTTTCAGATACCGATCTGAATGCAGAACAAAAAGAATTGATAAAACTTATACAGGATTCAGCAGAAGTATTACTCAGAATTATTAATGATATTCTTGATTTTTCTAAGATCGAATCAGGTAAAATGAAAATTGAAAAGTTACCATTTAATATCCGTCAAATTCTAAATACCTTATTTGAACAATTTACAATTTCGGCAAATGCAAAAGGGTTGCAACTAAAAATGGACATCAGGGATGATGTTCCGGATAACTTGTTAGGCGATCCTATCCGTTTGCAGCAGATCATAACAAACCTTCTCGGGAATTCGATAAAATTTACTGATTCGGGTTTTATTTCATTAACGTGTAGTTTATTGAATAATGAAAAGAAAAATGCTGAAATATGCTTTTCTGTAGCTGATACAGGAATCGGAATTCCTTCGGAGAGCATTAATGAAATTTTTAAATCGTTCACACAGGTTGATACTTCTGTTTCGCGTAAATATGGAGGTACAGGTCTTGGACTGGCTATCTCAAAAGAACTTATTGAAATGATGGGCGGTGAAATATGGGTGGAAAGCCCGTCGGGAATTTCTTCCGATCCTTCAACTCCCGGTTCGGTATTTTATATTAAAGCTGTGTTCCAGGTTCTCTGATTTATTTTATTTAAAAATATCTTCCTTATTGTTTGGCCGTACCTGGTCTTCCCATCGGAAGCCTTTCAGCAGAATATCGGCAGGAGATAAATCACTTTCGGGATATAAAGTGGCTTCTGGTTTTATACTGAAACTAATGGTTTTAATATCCCTGTCTGCAACATAAATAAGCATATTTTCCGATTCAGCTTTATTGATACCAATAAGTTTTTTCCCATCATCACGTACAAAATATAAAGTTTCTCCGTTGCCCTTTACTTTGATTTTTCTCAAATCATTATTTATAAAATAACCTGTAATCATTTTACCTTTTATCTGGTTATATTTTGCAGTGTCGTCTTGCGAAATAATAAAAGCCGAAGAATAAAGTTCCATGCAATCGATTTGCTTGTGTTTCATTCGGATTAATATGGTATCAGAAGAAAGCTGATTTTCTTTAGTCCATAAAATCGGCGACATATACATGCTGATGACAGAATCTTTAAACGAATAAAAAATGGAATCGGCTACTCCTTGTAAATCGGATTTGTAAAAACGTGCATGATGATAAGCAAACATGAACTTCCCGGTATGTGTACTATCGAAAAATGCTTTCAATGTATCCGCATGCAGAAACAAGGAATCATCTTCGATAACCTGGATAAGCACAGCTTTATCTGTCATGATAGTTTTTCCTATTTTCTCATAATACTCTGCATAGTTGCCTTTCAAAATTATATCACGAACAGTATCGGTAACAGTAATATTATCGAATGCTTTACCAAATCCTGTATTCCGGCTGTAATACAAACTGTCGCCACTCAGCTTTTGATCATTGTTCTGAAAGTATGCATGCTTATTGAATTGTGCTATATCGTTACGTGTATCATACCATCCGTTCTCGCAATAAATAAAATTTTCTTTACTGATAATAGTTGTAGGTCCGTAGAAATATGAAATTTCCGAATTGGTATTATACATCAATGTGTCGGAATGCATGGTGTACCGAGGATTTATAAGCACCACGCTATCTTTAAAGAAAAACTGTTTTGTGTCAGCGTAATAATATCCAATAATGCTGGTCAATTTATTTTCGGCATCGGTAATTTTTCCTCCGGTAGTATAATTCCCAATGTTGGTTTTTGTATTGTAGTTTAAATGTTCAGTTCTTAACGTCATAGCGCCATCAATCATTTTTACATTATTATGCATTTCGGAAATTTTAGTATTTCCGTCATAAACCAGGTAATCGCCATAAATATTTACTGATGTTGAAGTTATATGTACATTACTGAATGCCTTTACGCTATTGGTTTCGGAATAAAGATAAGCGCTGTCGCAGTATAGATATGTGTTTTCATGCTTCAATATTACATTACCTATCAATTGCTTTACATCATCGCCTAAACTTTTATCAAACTCAAGAGTGTTGGCGCTAACAAGATCAATTTTTGTAACTTTCTGAGAATATAAGGAAACGGAAAACAATATTGTAATTATACCGATACTGAATAGTTTGCTGCATCGACTACAAAAAACTTTTTTATTGTAAATGTTATTATTTACGACTATCTGGGATAAATCGGTATAGCTCGTTCTATTCATTTTTTTCAAAAAGGAAGAGAACAAATATAAAACATACAATGTGAATGAAAATTTTTTCATCAGGTTTTTTGAACAAAGCAAAATTAATTAAAAAGCTGAATATGGAAGGTTAATTATTGTTAAGTAAGTTTGATATTGATAATTGGAAATTGAAAAAACATTTAATAACATTTTGCTGTTATTAAAATTTTGAATCAATTAAAATTTAGTATAATCTGATAAATTAAATTTGCTACAATGTGAAAAAATAATTTTTTGCAAATCAAATAATGAGCTCATTCTTAGAAATACTTAAAGATAAAAAAAACAGGCTGGTGTTTATAATACTTTCCTGCCTGGTGGTTCTTGCTGTATTACTTATATTTTATTTTAGCTCCAGTTCAACACCCGGTTTGGCTATAACCGCTGTTCCTTCGGATGCTGCCATGATACTCGAAGTAAAACAAGCAGGCAATTTTCATAAGGATTTAACCAGTGTTTCCGGTGTTTGGAAGGAGCTGATTAACTTCAATGTTTTTGCCGAAACAAATACTTCCATTGCTTTTTTAGATTCTCTTTTTAATACTAATAATAAAGTTTCGGAAATATTAAGTGAACATTCGGTATTCATTTCATTTCATATTTTGAAAACGGGTAATGCCGGAATATTATATCTTACTGCATTGCCAAAGCATTGCAGCGTTTCAGAAGCAAATGAATTAATAAAAAAATGTTCTGAAGTAAAAACTTTAATAACCCAGAAAGAATATGAGGGATTATTACTCAATGAAATCACTTTCGCTAAAGAAAGAAAATTTTATTACATCATCTCAAAAGGAGTTTTTATTTGTGGCTTTCAGCCCGATTTGATTGTGGATGCTGTAAAGCAGCAAAATTCCAACTCATCAGTAATGTTAAATAGCGGTTTTGCAAAAGTATCAGCTACTGCCGGGAAAAAAGTACAGGCTAATCTTTATGTGAATTATAATTATTTCCCCAAATTATTCTCGCTTCTTGCCGAAAAAAAAACTGCTGCTGAAATTTCTGAAATAGTCGGATTTGCTGGTTGGTCGGCTATGGATATCAATATTAAAAAAGATGCATTATTACTTAATGGCTTTGCTGCTGCCGATTCTGTCGGAGGATTCCTGGATGTTTTTTCAGGACAAACACCGCAGACAGTAGAAATAACCGATGTTATTCCTTCTTCATCCGCAGCATTTCTTTGTTATAGTTTCAGCGATTTTAAAAAATGGAACACCTCATATAAATCCTATTTGCAAAAGCAGGGAAAACTGGTTGCTTACAATGCACAGATTTCAAAGATCAATAAAGAATATAATACAGATGTGGAGACAGAAATTACTTCATGGATAGGAAAAGAAATAGCGCTTGTTATCACCGAACCTTCTGATACCGGGTTTTCTGAAAATATTTTTCTTGCGGTCAGGACCAATAATATCGAAAATACCACAACTCTTTTATCTAAGCATTCTCAAACAATAGAAAAGAAAATAGAAAAACCCAATAAAAAAACGGTATCAAAAAAATCGAAAAATAAAAAATCGAAAAATAAGATTGTTGAAAAGAAAGAGATTGTTAAAGCTGATGAACCAACGGTTATAAAGGACAATATAATTTATGAATATAAAATTAAAAATGTATTTCCTGCTTTATTCGGAAAAGTATTTAGTGGTGTAAAAGGGAATTATTATGCTATAGAAGGGAACTATGTAATATTTGGGAATTCTTTAAACAGCCTTAAAAAGTTTATCGGGAATTATTCTGAAGAAAAAAATCTTGATAATAATAACAACTACCTGGCTTTTTCAAAAAATGTATCTGCTGAATCAAATATTTATCTCTACTGCAACATAAAAAAATCGTTGGGAATATTCATGAAGTATGCGAATAAAACTTTATCGGATTATATAGGGAACAATTTATCATCATTCAAAAATCTCGATGCCTTTTCGTTCCAGGTTAAAACAAATGGCGACATGTATTATTGCAATTTTTGTTTAAAAACGAATACACTTGTTATTAACGAAAGTGATGCATTGTGGAGTGTAAGGCTTGATTCTTTAGTGTATGGCAGACCTGTGATTGTAAAAGACACATTGGGAAAATCTCAGAATATTATTGCTTTTGATAATGCTTGTAATATGTACATGATAAATGCCGAAGGAGGAATTAAATGGAAGTTGAAGCTGAAAGAAAAACCGTTGGGAAATGCTGAGGTTATTGAATACAATAAAAACGGGAAGTTCCAGTACTTGTTCAATACCGCTTCATATTTATATTTAGTTAACAGCGATGGTTCCTTGTTTGAAAATTTTCCGGTAAAGCTGGATGAACGTTGTACCGCATCACTTACCCTTGCAGATTATTCAAAGAATAAGGATTATCGGATTATTATTCCATGCGGAAGAAATATTTATAATTATCAGAAAAATGGCAGTCCTGTTGAAACCTGGAGTATGGTGAAAACAAAGTCGGATGTGGTATCAAAAATTTCATGCCTGAAATTTAATGGTGCTGATTGTTTTGCCGTTGCCGACAAATCAGGTAATATTTATATTTTTGATAAAAAAGGAAATACATTTATCAGCATTAAAGAACAACCATTAGCAATTCCATTTTCAAAATTTTATTCAATAGCAGCTTCAGGAAAACAGCGTTCAAGTATTGTTTCAACCGATATGAAAGGAAATATTATTTTTATTTCATCGAAGGGAAATATTGACAAAACAGCAATACCAGGATTAAGCTCACCGCATTTTTTCTTTTATGAAGATTGGAATAATGACAAGAAGAAAGAATATATTTTCATCGACAAATCAAAATTATCAGTTTACAATTACGAATATAAATTGCTCGGAAACTATTCTTTCCCTGCTGATATTATTTTGTCACCGGAATATTTTGAAAAAATAAATTCCGAAAATTATTTAGGAATACTTTGTACTAAGTTTCAGAAAATATATGTTATTGATAAAGATTATAACGTAAAAGATGGTTATCCGTTAAGCGCTACAACCATGTTCACTATTGGAAGTTTGAACAACGACAATTCCTACAATCTTGTGGTGGGAAATAACAGCGAGATTTATAATTATTCTTTTGAATAGAATTAGATTTAAATTATACTCAAAGAAAACAGGTTTGCAAAAAATCAAGATTGAATGAGCTGAAAATT
>DAOQAK010000046.1 GCA_035353855.1 Bacteroidales bacterium
AAAACCTAAACTCTTTTGAAAAATATGTCTAACTTATAGGGGGTTAAGACAAAAGAATGTATTTATTTGAATTATTTCAGCGAAAACAATTAGGATTAAGGGAAAATGACGAAGGATGGTATTAGTATTGACAAAAAAAACTGGTGCTAATTTATAAAAGCATGAAAATAAAATTAACTTTGATATTCTTCTTTTGTTTCTTTACAATGTTTTGTATAGGACAGAAAGACACAAGTAAATATAATTCATTAATTGGCATTAATCTAACAGAATTAGTTATTGACAATATTAGAATTTCAATAGATCAAAATCTTTTTAAAAATAATAACCTAATTCTTGAAGCAGCATATCAACCAGGACTACTTTGTTATAGTAACGGAGTTATAGCAGGTTTTGATGAAATTAATATATATACATATAAAGGTTATAATTTTTCAATAGGTTATGAACTTAATTTAAAACAAAGACTATCTAATAAACAAAACTCCTTATCTTTAATAAGTACTTATGGTCATAAATTTAGAAATAATTTTTTAGATATTTCTGGAGGTGACGGATTATGGGAGTATGACTTGACAGATGCTACACAAGATTACAAGGAATGTAAATTTATTTTTGGACGGAAAAATTATTATAATTTAAGTGAAAAACATAAACGTTTTTTAAATTATTTTGAATGGTACACCGGGATTGGAATTATTCAACGAAAGGCAACAAGAACTGTAACTGCCGGAGGATGCGCTTATGATATTTACCACAAAGTTTCAAAGGTTCATTTGACTTATTTGCAGACACCATTCGTTTATAATTATGATTTTATAAGACCTGAACTTTGTTTGGGAGTAAAATGGGGTTTTGCTTTTTAATTAGAAATATAATTTTAAATTAAATATAAACTGCCCATAACTTGTGTAGCTGTTGCACAACCATCCTTGAAAATTATAATTACAGGAAATTACTTTTTGAAATATTTTCATTGTTGCTCGAATCGCTTTATATTTGAATGAAATTTAATTTAAAACCAACAGGAAATTTATAGTTGAAATTCCTTTATGCTTAACAATAAATTTAATCAACAGATACCAAAATGACATTAGAAGACTTAGGATATAATGCGATACTTGAAAAATTCAGGATTGAACAATCGTTGAACACTTTTGAGATCGGACGCATTATTTCTGAACATAAAGAGCGGTATATCATTAAAACAGATAAAGGTGAATTTGAAGCTGAGATAACTGGTAATATGCGCTTCACAGCAAAGAGTCGTGAAGATTTTCCGGCAGTGGGTGATTGGGTTGCGCTTACAACTTATGATTCTGACTTCGCAATTATTCACAGTATACTACCCCGGTTCTCTGTTATTAAACGGCAGGCTGTTGGTAAATTCGGCGAGATACAGATCATTGCAACAAATATTGATTATGCTTTTATTGTTCAGGCTGTAGACAGGGATTTTAACATCAACCGACTTGAAAGATACCTGACCATATGTAATTCATCTAAAGTTCAGCCTATAATCATTCTTAGTAAAACTGATCTAATAAATGAACTTCGTATCAACGAGATTTCAGAAAATATAAAAACCCGGATTAAGAATGTTCCCGTCATTGCTATAAGTAACGAAACACAGAAAGGGTATGAAGCAATAAGAACATTGATCAGGAAAGGGAAAACATATTGTATGCTTGGATCGTCCGGCGTTGGAAAATCATCACTGTTGAATAACCTTTCCGGCAAGTCCGTAATGAGAACTGGTATAATAAGTCAGAGTACGAATAAAGGAAAACACATTACGAGTCATCGGGAATTAATCATTCTTGAAAATGGTGGAATATTGATTGACAACCCCGGAATGAGAGAAGTGGGTATTGCTGACACAGAAGGCGGACTAGAAATTACCTTTGATGCGATTGATGGTCTTTCAAAAAAATGTAAATTCAAAGACTGTACTCATACCGGCGAAATTGGTTGTTGTGTTGTTGAAGCCGTTGAAAAAGGTGAAATAGATAAAGCTTCCTACGAAAATTTTTTAAAGATGGAAAGAGAAAAAGCACATTTTGAATCAACCATTGTTGAGAAAAGAAAAAAGGACAAGGAATTTGGAAAGATGATAAAGAATTATAAAAAAGACATAAAGAAAAATAAGTACTAAGCAGATTCAGTATAAGTTAATTTTGAAATAGCGGTCATCCTGAGTTCATCGAAGGATGACCGCTAACAGAATGTTCAAGTCCTGACTATTACAGTTCACATTTCGATAAACTCAATATGACATTCTGTGATATATTAGACTTAACATATTACTATAATCAATCTACTCATTTCACAAACCTGAGCATTTTATTCCATCTGATTTTTCCATCAAACCAGCCTCTGTTAGGATCGAGTGAAAGCCATACAAATACTGCTTTTCCAACAATGTGGTCTTCGGGAACAAAACCCCAGTAGCGCGAATCGGCTGAATTGTGGCGGTTGTCGCCCATCATCCAGTAGTAATTCATTTTGAAAGTATAGGTAGTGCTCTCTTTTCCATTGATGAAAAATTTTCCGTCTTTTTCTTTAAAATCATTACCTTCATATACATCAATGATTCGCCTGTAAATGCTGATGTTCTTTGAATTCAGCTCAATGGTTTGTCCGGCAGCAGGGATGGTAAGCGGTCCATAATTATCGACATTCCATTTGTAATTTGTAGTATCATATGGGAACAATCGCGCATCGAAATTTCCTTTAGGATGAATATTCTTTGAAACGGAAACAACACCGGGTAATGCTTTTAATTTATCTGCTGCATCTTTTGTAAGAACAATAGTGTACGTGCTATCACTGTAGTTAAATATATCTTCCAACATAGGATTTCCACTAGCATAGTTAATATAATTGTTTATAATTACTTCATGCAACCCTTCAGTAATATCGAATTTTGAAAAATATTTTTTATTTATTCTATCACCTTTTGTTTTTACTTTATAATAGAATTGAGCATTTTCGAGCATGGTGAATTCTTTTCCATTGATATAAACGGTCTGGTCAATAATTTCCAGCTTATCACCGGGTATAGCAATACAACGTTTAATAAAATTTTCCCTTTTATCCGGAGGTCTTGCTATAACTGTATAATCTCTCCATACATTTTCACGACCCATTTCACGAACCATTTCATAATAGCTTCGGCCGCTTTGCAACTCAACAGTAGTTGTATCTCCGTCAGGATAATTAAATACAACAGCATCGCCATTTTTAACTTTTGAAAAACCGGGAAAACGATAGTAGGGGAGCTCTATCCATTCTACATATGATTTGGTGCTTGTTGTAAGCGGTAAAGTATGATGTGCAAAAGGAAATGATAATGGCGTATTGGGAACGCGTGGACCATAACTTATTTTGCTTACAAAAAGAAAATCGCCTATAAGCAATGATTTTTCCATTGATGAAGTAGGAATAGTATATGCTTCGACAAGGAAAGTGCGGATAATTGTAGCAGCTATTACAGCGAAAATAATAGCATCGGCCCATTCGCGTATTACACCTTTTTTTATTACCGGACGTTTGTCAGGGTCAAGGTACTTTTCCTTTTTATTAAATGCCAGGTAAGGCAGATATGCAAAAGGAAATAATGCGCCCAATGCCTGTGCTCCTAATCCATATTTTTGAAAACATTTCAAAAGTTCAACAACCATAAGTAAAATAACGAAAACATTGATGAATGGTATAAGTAAGAAGATATACCACCATAAAGGTTTTTTTATAATTTTCAGCCAGATATAAAAATTGTAAAATGGGATTAATATTTTCCAACCCGGTTCACCACATTTTTCGAATATCTTCCATAGTCCTATAATTGCCGATATTACTGTGATCAGAAAAAAGATTGCATAAATACTCATGAGTGTAGAATTTTAAAGTTAAATTTATTTAAAGTATATAGTACGCCGTTTACTTATTGTTATTGTGCTTTGTTAATGATTAAATTCTAAATAATTGTTAAAAATATTTTTTTGTTTTTAAAATAAATATTTATGAATGTTTTGTTTTTTAGAATGATGAATGTTGAATGAAAATGTTAAACCTGTAGCAAGATTTCCTGATGAAGGAATTACAACAGGATGGATATTCATTGAAAGGTCATCGCTCATATCGAAATTAAAAAGATGTGCGTCAACGCTGGCATCGATAATGTTTAAAGCATATATTCCAAATGAAAAAATATATGATAGTTCCAGATTACGTCGATAATAATTTTTTAATGCAAGCAGGTAAGTGTTATCATAATCAGGATAAGGATTAATAGTTAAAGGATCATTATCCGTAGAATATTGGTAAGCTTTTCTGAATTTATTGTATTTATTGGAATTAAAAATAATGAAATAGGTAACCGTTGCTGCACCGGCATAAATTACGGGTACTTTCCAATATTTCCTGTTATAAATTTGTCCCAGTCCGGGAACACAAGCTGACATGATGAGTGCTTTACGCGGGGAATGTTTCTTTATTTTGATAGTATCCGTTTTTACTTTAGCGGTATCGGTTTGCGAAAATGTTTGAAAAGAAAATGTAAATAAAAGCAGTATAATGAAAAATGTTTTTATTTTTCGATCAGGTAAAGTTTTCTTGAGTAGCAGAAAACAATTTATGAAAGCCGGTGCTTTCATGAGGAATTGAGTTATTTTTTTATTTTAAATATGATATGTTCCAGTTCATCATCATCTTTGAAATGAATGATAACAGTACCTTTTCCTTTATTGTTTCGTTTCAGGTCAACACGCATGTCTAATTGTTTGCCTAACTGTTCTTTTATTTTAGCGTATTTTATTGGAAGTGTCAGTAATTTCTTTTTAGGTTCTTCGCGTGAAAAAGGTTCGGGTTCGTTCTCAATATTACGGACAATTTCTTCAGTTTCTCTTACTGATAAATCCTGGTCAACAATATCTTTGTATATCGTGAGCTGCATATCGATAGAAGGAACATTAATAATGGCACGAGCATGTCCCATTGAAATTTTTCCATCCTGTAAGCCCATCTGTATATTTGCCGGGAGTTTTAGAAGCCGGATAAAATTGGTAACAGTAGTTCGGTTTTTTCCAACTCGTTCGCTGAGTTCTTCCTGTGTATAGTTGCAATCTTCAATAAGGCGTTGAAAAGATAAAGCAATTTCAATAGCATTAAGGTCTTTACGTTGAATGTTCTCTACTAAAGCCATTTCCAGTACCGCTTCATCAGAAGCATTGCGGATATAAGCAGGAATTTCTTCAAGCCCGGCTTTCATTGAAGCTTTAAAACGTCTTTCCCCGCTTATAAGCTGGAATTTCTCGTTTCCAATCGATCGTACGGTAATCGGTTGAATGATGCCCTGTTCTTTAATTGAAATGGTCAATTCTTCGAGCGATTCATTATCGAAACGGGTACGGGGTTGATATGGGTTGGGTTCTATTGAATGAAGAGGAATATTAGCAATGCTGCCAGCAATACTTTTGTGGGTGCTTTTACTAATTTGATTGGCAATATCATCTACGCCTGTATTATCAAGTAATGCGCTCAACCCTCTTCCCAGTGCTTTCTTTTTTGCGTTCATTATGTTCTAATTTTTTTTTCGGATTCAGAAATTTTGGTAAGGTTGTTTTTTTGCAGTATTTCCCGTGCAAGACTAAGATAATTCAGCGCCCCTTTGCTTTGTACATCGTGCATAATAATGGTTTCGCCAAAACTGGGAGCTTCACCAAGTTTTGTATTCCTCGAAATAAGTGTATCAAAAACCATTTGCTGAAAGTGAGTTCTTACTTCTTCAACAACCTGGTTTGATAGACGCAGTCGGGTATCGAACATGGTTAACAAAATTCCTTCAATGGCAAGCTCAGGATTCAGGCGTGTTTGCACTATTTTAATTGTGTTAAGAAGTTTTCCTAATCCTTCCAAAGCAAAATATTCGCACTGTACAGGAACAATTACAGAGTCGGCAGCCGATAGAGCGTTAACTGTAACAAGTCCGAGAGATGGTGAACAATCGATTATTACGAAAGCATAATCGTTTTTAATTTTACTTATAACCTTGCGCATCATTTTTTCGCGGTTGGGCAGATTGATCATTTCTATTTCTGCACCTACCAGGTCGATATGAGCGGGAATCAAATCAAGGTTTGGGGTAGTTGTATTTAATACGATATTTTTAGGTTCAACATCGTCAATAATACATTCATAAATACTTGTTTTAATATTTTTAGGATCGAACCCAATACCTGAAGTGGCGTTTGCCTGTGGGTCGGCGTCGATCAATAATGTTTTAAATTCGAGTACTGCAAGACTGGCTGCCAGGTTTATTGCAGTAGTAGTTTTTCCAACTCCACCTTTCTGATTTGCTATAGCAATAACTTTACCCATGCCTTAATATTATTTTTGAAAGTTAAATGATTCACCAATTTTTAATAGTATAAGTTCTTTTCCTACACGATGAAATTTATCAAGGGCTTCTTCTTTATCAATCACGATATAAGGAAAAGTATCGTAATGCATTCCTATGATTTTATTACAATTGATCATTTTCGATGCTATGATGGCATTGTCAATTCCCATAGTGAAATTGTTTCCAATAGGAAGGAATGCAAAATTGATACATGAATATTCACCAATAAGTTTCATATCATAAGTAAGCCCGGTATCGCCTGCATAATAAAAATGTCCTTCATCGGACTGGATAATAAAACCACCAGGGTTCCCGCCATATGTGCCATCGGGAAGAACACTGGAATGGACAGCATTAAAAAATTTAACATCTCCAAAATCGAATGAAAATTTTCCGCCTATATTCATTGGATGTCCTTTTTTTACGCCTTTCCCAAGCAGCCAGTTTACGATCTCAAAATTTGAAATAACTGTTGCGCCTGAATTTTTTGCTATGTGAACCGCATCGGCAATATGATCCTGATGCCCATGAGAGATTAAAATATAATCGGGTTTCAGTTTATCAATATCAATACCCTTGGCAAGATCATTACCGCTAATAAACGGGTCGAATAACAGGGTCTTGTTTTTTAAAACAACCTCAAAGCAAGCATGACCAAGGTATGTAATTTTCATATTAGAAAAATATTTGTGAAAAACAGCAAATTTATAAAATTATGTAAAAGCTTCACATATTATTTATGAACAAAGTAATTGCTTTTATGAAATAATAAAACCGAACCTGTGCAGGTTCAGTTAGGTAATAAAGGTAAAAATGAATTATTTTTCTTCGCTACTGATATTTTCTTTTGAAAGGTCTTCAAAAGAAACATCAGAAAATTCTGAAGTAACAGAATCGACGTAATTAACAGGGATTTTACCCGTTTTAATAAAATCAATCACTTCATTCAGTCCTTCAGAAAATTTTTCAAAATCTTCTTTGTAAAGGAAAAGTTTGTGTTTTTCGTAATGAAATTTTCCTTCCTCATTGCTGAATCGTTTTTTGCTTTCAGTGATTGTAAGGTAGTAGTCATCAGATTTGGTGGCTTTCACATCAAAAAAGTAAGTTCTTTTTCCTGCTCTTACAGCTTTGGAAAAAATCTCAGCTCTTTGCCTTTCTTTATTTTCCATTTCTTCCATAAAAATATTTTATGCAATCGTTCATAAGTTGCAAATGTAAGAAAATACTTTTCAAAATGAACAAATTTTTAAAATAAAATTGATGGTTATATTTAAATAAATATATTTTGTGTGTATAAAACAGCATTTTATCCATATATTTAATTTAATAAATTGGGTCTGATATGTAATACCGATTAATTTATTTTTTTAGTTTAAAATAATTATGAAAATCTTATACTCATTGCAGTTTCAATGAGCATAATTGATGAAAAGAAAAATGTAACACTTACTTAAAGTGAAAAAATATTGTTTGCATAATGATAAATTATAATACTTTTGCGCAATCTTTAATAAACGTTCGTTAATACAATAAAATGTTAAGTAGAAGGCATCTCAGAATAAAAGTATTGCAAGCATTGTATTCATATTTTTCAGAAGGATTTGAAAATGTGAATAAAGGGGAGAGGGAACTCCATTTAAGCATCAACCGTTTTTATGAACTTTTTTTATACCAGATTGCTTTTATCAGCGAAGTTCACCAGGTATCGCAAAAACTGATTGATGATGCCAAACAAAAACTCCTTCCTACGGAAGAAGATAAAAATCCAAATATCCGTTTTGCCGAAAATAAAATATTGACAGCTGTTTCAAGTAATAGTTACCTGAATAAACTCATTGAAGAATATAAAATTTCGTGGGTTGGCGAAAATGAAATTGCGCGAAGGGCATTTGCTGCTTTTAAAAATACTCCCGATTACTCGAAGTACATGAATGCAGAAAGCAATAATTTTGAAAAAGATAAACGTGTTGTAGCCTCGCTTATTCAGGAGGTTTTAGCGGATTTTCCTCCCCTGATGCAGATTTATGAAGAGCGTAGCATATTCTGGGTTGACGATATCGACATGGTAAACCTGATATTGATGAATGTTGTTAAGTCGTGCAAGGAAAATAAAATTGATGATATTTTCAACAACCTTGAATTTAACATAGATGATGAGGACAGGGAATTTGCCACTGAATTATTCCGACAAACGATCCTTCATTCTTCGGAATATGAAAAATTTATTTCTGATAAAACACATAACTGGGAAGTAGAGCGCATTGCAATTATGGATATCCTGATAATGAAAATGGCTATAGCCGAATTGCTCCAGTTCTCTTCAATTCCTGTTAAAGTAACCCTTAACGAGTATATTGAACTTGCTAAACTTTATTCTACACCAAAAAGTAATGTGTTTGTTAATGGAATATTAGATAAACTCATTGAAGATTTCAGGAGTAAAGAAATGATTAAAAAAACCGGAAGAGGCTTGATGTAGTATTTTGGGAAACTCTGAAAATTCAAAACTCCGGGTTTAAAATTTCAAACAAAAGTTACTTATTGATATTACACAAAACTCAAAATAAAATTTTGGAAACTGTAATTAATAAGGATTTTAAGAGTATATGCCACTCGCCTTGCCCGCCTCGATGGTAAGCGGACCGACGAGGCAGATACGCACAACCCAATTAGCTGAATGTACTTGAAAGCTATATAATCTTGAAAGTGTAGTACCTACGGTACAATAAGAAGTGAGTCGTATCTTTTTTACCAAGCTATTGTCCCTAACGGGACATATAATAAAATAATGTTGTTTCAATATAATACCAATTATAAATTTAAAATAGTCCAAAGGATATTTTAAATTTTACAATGGTTATGCCGATGACATAGATGTTATAGTTCAATATTATTGGACTATTACATATATACAATCGGTATAAATTATGATTTTGCGTAAAATCAGTTACGTATTAAATTTTTGATAAATATTTTTTATTATCACATTGTAGAACTTAAGAATTGGAAATTTTATCACAATATTTTTTCAAGTTAAGTAAGATGAGTTATTAAGGAATTTGTATCTTTGCAAACTCAAAAAATATATTATGAAGCGATTAATGATTTTATTATTTTTTTCTGCGATAATTGCTTTATCAATTACAGGATGCAGGAATAGTAGTTCTCAAAATGGAGAAAATTCTGTTACTTCTGATGCCATAAAAAATCCCAATACGGCAAATGGCGAAAGCGATACTTCGAGTATGCCTAAATTTTCATTTACTGAAGAAATACATGATTTTGGAAGGATCATACAGGGTGAAAAAGTTTCGTATTCTTTCAAGTTTAAAAATGTTGGTAAATCGGAACTTGTAATTTCAAATGCAAAAGGCAGTTGCGGGTGTACTATTGCTGATTATCCAAAAACTCCAATTTCGCCTAACGGAGAAGGTTCCATTGATGTTACATTCAATACGGAAGGTAAAAAAGGCTATCAAAATAAAACCGTAACTATTGTTGCTAATACCGAACCTAATACCAAAATACTTACAATCAAAGCACAAATTCAGGTTCCCGAAGAAAAATAATTATTTATAAAACACAAAAAAACATGACACGTTTATTGACAATTTTAATGGCGCAGCCTACTGATGGTAAAAGCGGTGGCAGCCTCCAAATGCTACTGATGTTTGGTTTAATCATAGTTGTATTTTATTTCTTCATGATAAGACCACAGGTAAAGCGTACTAAAGAACAGAAAAAATTCAGAGAAGGACTGAAAAAAGGAGATAAAATAATTACCATTGGCGGTATTCACGGAAAGATTGTTGAAACACAGGAAACCACTTTTATTATTGAAACTGAAGGTCAGGGCAGACTTAAAATTGAAAAAAGCGCTGTTGCTTCAGGTTTTAATGCAGAACAAATAGCCACTAACACCAAATAATATTTACTGGCTTTTTATTTTGTTGGTTTCTGGGAAATACGGCCTTTTCTGTTTATTTTAATTGATATGGAAATACAGAAATCTTTAAATAAAAATAGTGAAGATACCGGGAAAAAAAGGAAGAATTTTTATGTCTTCCTTTTCTGTTTTATTGTGTCGTCATTCATTTGGATTTTTGTCAAATTATCTGAAGAATATTCGCTTGGAAATACCTATTCGATAACATTTACCAATGTTCCCAAAGGTAAGATATTGATTAATGCCGATACACTTATCAATGTGAAACTTAAATCAAAAGGTTTTGGATTATTGACAAAAGGGTTTAACGAAAAACCTCAGCAATTGAATATTGATGTATTAAAATGCTACAGGAAAATTAAAAATTCAAAAAATAATTTTTTTATTTTAAGCAACGATATCCAGTCATTGGTCAGTGAACAGATTAATTCTTCAAAAGGAATTATTTCCATATCTCCGGATACTTTATTTCTTCAGTTTGCTGATGAATATTATAAGAAAGTTCCGGTAAAATTAAATTTGAAACTGAATTTTGTAAAGCAGTTCAGCATTTCCGATTCAATGATTATATACCCTGATAGCGTAATGGTGTATGGTACCAGGCAAATGATTGACAGTATCAAATATGCTGAAACTGTTTCGCGTGTACTGGATGATGTGAATTCAAACCAGGGTTTGATATTGAAATTCCCTTCATACAATGAAAATAAATTCATAGTGAAACCGGCTGCAGTTAGCGTATTTGTTCCTGTGGATAAATATACAGAATCAAAAATTGAAGTTCCGGTGGTCATTACAGGCGACGAACGGATTATTAAAGTAAAAACGTTTCCTGAAAAAGTTACGATAACATACATGGTTCCGCTGAGTAAATATAAAATGGTGAATGCTTCATTATTTAATGTTACCGCTGATATTTCAAAAGCAAAACCATTCAGCATAAAAAAGCTGAAAGTAGAAATTACAAAAAAACCTTCGTTTGTCAGTATAAAAAAGATTGAACCAGAAAAAATCGAATATATATTTTTGAAGTAATGATAAAAGTTGGACTTACCGGGAATATTGGCAGTGGGAAAACCATTGTGTCAAATATTTTTAAAGTTCTTCGGGTGCCTGTTTATAACGCTGATTTGCGTGCCCGTGTCATTATGGAAAAGCCGGAAATAATAAATAAAATTTCTGTATTACTGGGAAATGAAATACTTGATGAAAACGGAATTCCTGATAAGAAAAAAATTGCAGCTATAGTTTTTAATGATAAAAGTAAATTAGAAAAACTAAATCATATCATACATCCATTGGTAATAGCTGATTTTGAAAAATGGATAAAAGAGCAATCAGGAACCGGATATGTTATTATGGAATCGGCAATATTGTTTGAAACAGGCTATAATGAATTATTTGATAAAATAATTTTCATCAGTGCACCGGAAACATTGCGGGTGAAAAGAGTCATGATGCGCGACGGGGTAAATGCAGTCTCTGTTAAAAGTAGGATAAAACAACAATTGCCGGAAAAAAATAAAATCAGTAAAGCTGATTTTGTAATTGTGAATAACGAAAGAAAACTTTTAATTCCACAGGTATTAAAAGTAAATAAGGAAATAACTGAATCGTAAAATCATCGTTTTTATAATTGTTATTTAATGAAAATTCCCGGGTTTCTGAAATCGAAAATACTAAAGAAGATATTGATAATTATCGCTGCATTGCTTTTATCCGCGTTTGTTTTTTTCTTTGCATTCAGAAATGTTTTTCTTCACCAGGTATTAAATAATAAATTAGAAGCCTTCAATCATAAATATTCTGCAAAACTTATTATTGTTGAATCACATTTTACAGGTATCACAGGTATTGATTTTAATGGGATTTACCTGGTTCCGAATAATGGCGATACATTAGTGAAGCTTGGTAACGTTCATGTTGGGCTGAATTTTTTTCATATCATTATAGGAAAGGCAAATATAAGCTATCTCAGAATGAATGATTGTTTGCTTAATATTGTTTCGCAGAAGGGAAAAAATAATTATTCATTTTTATTAAAAGGTGAAAAAGAGAATGAAAAAAAAGGTGATAAAGCTGAAAAAAGTTTTTCAACAACAATTGACAGAATATCGGAAACTCTTTTCAGTAAGATTCCTGATGATGCATTATTTCAAAATATAAGGATTAATGCATTGCTTGATTCATCGGATATTTCTGTTTCCATTGATAGTATTGCAATTTATCAGCATCGTTTTAAAAGTCCTGTAAATATTACTGAGAACGATACGACCACTTCATGGATAATAGAAGGCTTGATAAATAAAGATTCAAGAACTTCGGGGTTTTCAATACATTCAGCTGTCAGCGGAACGCAATTTCCTTTTGTGAAAAAAAGATACGGGCTGACATTAATGTTTGACAGTCTTAATATCGGTCTTAGGAACAATTCATATTTGGGAGAGCTTTACAAACTCAGCGCTTATGCATCAGCTTATGGCTTGGTGATAAATCATAAAAAAATATCTACATCTGATGTGGTTATGCCCAAAGCTATTTTGGAATGTGATTTTAATATAGGAAAGGATTTTATTGAACTCGACAGTTCATCAGTATTCCAGTATAATAAGTTTTTCCTGAATCCATACTTTTTATATCAATCCGGTGAATATAAAAAATACACCTTAAAAATTAATAATGAATTTGATGCGCAGGATTTCTTTAGTTCTTTACCTGCAGGGCTTTTTACAAATTTTGAAAATATTCAAACCGAAGGACGTATCAAATTTTCTGTTGATTTATATGTTGACATGGAGCAGCCCGATTCACTTGATTTTTCAATGGAGCTTTTAGGAAAAGATTTTAAAATTAAAAAATATGGAGAAACGGATTTTTCAAAAATTGCAGGTCCTTTTATACATACGGTATATGAAAATGGTGTGGAAAAAGCTTCATTTTTAATTTCGCCAGACAACCCTGATTTTACTTCATTTGAAAACATTTCGCTGCCATTAAAAGAATCCATCATGATTACCGAGAACGGGGGAACCTATTACCAAACGGGATTTGATGTTAATTCCCTGAGGCTGGCAATAATCCAGGATATTAAAACCAAGAAGTTTGTAAGGGGTGGCAGCACAATTGAAATGCAATTAGTAAAAAATGTTTTTCTTACAAAAAACAAAACTATTGCACGTAAAGTAGAAGAACTTTTAATTGTGTGGTTAATACAGAGCGGAAATCTTTGTTCCCACGAACGCATGTTTGAAGTATACCTGAATATTGCTGAATGGGGCCCTGGTGTATATGGTATAGGCAAAGCATCGCGTTTCTATTTTAATAAACCACCTTCAGCGCTATCGGTACCTGAAAGTATTTTTCTGGCAAGTATACTTCCCCGACCTAAATTGTTTAAATATTCATTCGATAAAAACGGGAACATTGATGAAGAACATTACCATTCCTATTTTTCGGCAATTGCTTCATTGCTTATTGACCGTGGCACCATAGAACCTTCCGATACTATCAATATGTTACAACGTGTAAAACTAAGAGCTGAATCGAAAATGCTTATTATGAAAGATACATCGTATTTTGATACCGATGCTATACGCATGCAGGATGAAGAATTAATGAAGAAAGAACAACCCAGAGAACCGAATCGCAACAGGGAAAATCATCCTGATGATAATCGCAGAAGAGAGCCGATGAGAAAATAAATGATTTCAGAATGCAGAATTCACAATGCAAAAATGATATTAATATTTGCATTTGTCTGAGGACAATCATGAACAACTATAATTATGGTAAAGAAAATAAACTTTTTATTTGGCGTTAATTTTAAAGAAATTATTTAAGCAATTAGGTTCATCATTAAAATAAATTCTTTCCCACTCTATATTTATTTTTTCTGATAAAATAAGCTGATTAGAAACATTGAACATGATTTGCTTTACATCATATTTTTTACTGATGTCGTAAATGTAAGGGGTAATCCAAATCCCGTCTTCTGCATTATTAGGAATAATCCTGTATTTAAAAATGGTATCGTTACTTAATTTCAGGCAAATGGAGTATTCTTCGTCTTTGTATAAAAAGCTTTTAATGGTTTGTAAAAAACTTCTGTTAAAATTTAGTTTTACCCTAAGTAATGAATTAGTGTTTTTGGGTACATCGATCCATTTTCCCCATTCTGAAGTTTCTTTTTTAATTGTCGAATCATTAGAAATAGCAGGCTTTATACGTTTTTTTAAAATTAAAAATTGATCATCCGAATAATAATATTTGTAATTTTCAATAATGCTGATAATGGTCAAAGGCTCGTCATTAAGCACATACCTGTTATCAATACCATCAAAAGCGCTTCCGTCATATTCTCTGAAAAATTTCCAGATAATGAATCCGGGAGCTTTTTCAGAATTAAAATGTTTGGAGTTTAAATTATCCAGCCAATGAGTGTATGATGCATAACTTTGTAGAACAGGCCTGGGTTGCCATGATAAATCATTTGCCGGAATAATTGAGTAATCCCATGGATAAATATCAACAGATGTATTATTAATAGAATCTCTTAATGATGCCGGAAGCTTATCAACAATAATATTTTGTTTTATGACTTCGGAGCATTTGTTTTTTATTTCAGAAAAGTCAGTAATAAATTCAATGAAATTATTTGTTTTATATAAGTCGTATTTATAGTGATAATAACCAATAGAGTTCTTCATATTGATGCTTAACAGGTATATTGAAATTATTGAAAGCATCATGTTTAATAAAATATTTTTTTTGTAGAATGTTAAAAACAATAATAATGATATAATAATGAAAATGAAATAATGTCGTACATAATTAAAATCTTCCCGAACCATCCCGTGTTTCCATGCGGCGAAAAGACTAAGAGAAATAAGTATTCCAAAAAAAACCGATCTTTTTGTTTTGTTTATAAAAGGGATGGAAAAAGTAATGAATAAGAAAAATGTAAGAAACCACCAGTTGTTATAAGGATAAAGGGCCGCAGCATTCGAATTATCCTGTGCCAGGTTAAACAAGCCTGTTAAAAATACTATGAATCCTGAAAAATTGCCATACATCAGGAACCAGAAAAATAAAATACAGCCCGTAATCAGAAGTACATCAAGTCCTGTTTTTAATAAGTTTTTATTTTTAAAAAATGAATAATAAAATAAAAATGAAAAACCCAAAAGGATTGATATTACAGCGTTATATGAATTAATATAAAATGAAAATGCAATAAGGATAAAGGCTGAGATTTTATAAATATTTTTTTCATAAATATAATAATTACAAAAAAGAAGAATGATATTGGCAACAACTAACTGGCTAAAACCGGCAAAAATGGAAATAATATAAGCTACAACGATAGTAATTATCCATATGAATTTTCTATCGTTCTTCTGTAAGAAATAAAGATTTATTACTAAAAATAACTTAAGCAACGAAATGGCCAATGTTGCTATAATAATATTTTCCTGTAACGGGAATGTGAAAAATGACAAAGGTCCATGAGGGAAAATAATATCTTTACCAATACTAAATCCATTCCTGAATGTATAATTAAATAGCCATACAATAGACGGATTAATTCCAACAGAAAATGTCCAATCATTTTCGGGAAATGTAATAATAATGATGAAAAGACCAATAAGCAAACATTTAATAATAACAATAATATTTGCCTTATTAATTTGTCGTTTCATTAAACAGCGATTGACCGGGTTATTTTTTATCCGATTTAAAGAAAGTGGGTTTTACGGTAAGCATTACAAATGCCCATGTTCCGTAATAACTGCTGTTGCCGCCAACGATAGGCTCCATCGATTTTTCAGGTCGCATAGCTGAAAATCCAAACATTAATGATGCTTCTTTATTAAAGTCATATTTACATGACAGGTCAGCTTCAGCGCCAAGTTTTTTGTCAATAGGTTCGGTATTTATGATGTAATTATTTTGTAACAGGAAATAATGAAAGTCAGCGCGGGTTTGCCATTTTTCATTCCATTTGTAAATGAAATCAATATAACCGTCAACCAGACCGGGTCCTTTTTTCTGTTTTAATAAACTTGAAAAATATTCCATGTTCCCGTTAAAGCTATGTCCTGAGCCGTAAAGCATATTAAAGGAATTACTTTTTTTATTTGCTGTATCTTTTGCATCGTTACCGGAAACATAATCAATCCCTATGATGGTGTTTAGTTTTTCAGTTAAAAAATATGAAAAGTCAGCATTCCAATAATAAGCTGCTATTTGCTGTCCGCTTTGTAATCGCCCTGTTTGATAAAATGCCCTGAGTATTGCAGCATATTTATTTTCTTTCTTGTATTCTGCAATTCCGCCCACAGTGCCGCGAATATAAGTAGTATTGGTGGTGTTTTCTTTTTGATACCCATCAGCAATATCAAATGTGGAAATTTTAAAATGCTCAGTCAGCTTTTTTGATATCCATAAAATATTTAAAGTTTTATAAGTGCTTGTCATATCTGAGTAATTGGTCCCAAAATTATTTTCCGCCTTCTGATTGAAAGCGCTTGTGAATTCAATTTGCAGATCGGAATTTTTATATTTCAGTAATGCTGCATTATGTGTTATTCCCATTTGATTCCAGCCCCAGCTGTCGATCAGCCTTCTGTTGTCATATGTCAGTTCCTGTTTTCCTAGTCTTATTGATAAACTGTCGCAGAGCGGAATTTCAGCCCATGCTTCATTTAAACCTATTGATGGAATATCGGTTTTTAATTGTTCATCACCCCAGACATGTACATCGTAAAATGAAATTTTTGCACTAATTTTTTCAGCTTTATAAAAGTAATTTAACCGGGTTCGCTGGCTTACAAAAAACGCAGGAGTAATATCATCATCGGGTAAAGTTTTAAAACCTTTCCTGAATTCAGCTCTTGGCCTTATTTCGCCGGTTAGTGTGAATTGTGCATAACTGCTTATCCCTATCATTAATAAAATAATGGTAACAAATAGTTTATTATTCTTTTTCATCTATATATTTTTTAATGTAAGCAAAGATTAGAAAGTAATTTTAATTGAATGTTAGGTTAATGTTAAATTATTTATACAGAATCTTAGCAAATTTGTAAAACAAAATGTGCTTAGATTCTGTTATACCGATAGGGATTTATTGCAATTCATTTCCGTATCGGTATAATAACGTCAGCAAATGTGATGTTCTCCAGTTTTTCAGAAACATAATTTCTTATGTCAACAAAAATTTTCAGTAATTTTTTATGTTGTTCTATAGGTGTGTTCTCATAAAAATATTTGCTGGCTGATTCAACTGGGGCAAGCGGTCCATCAAGAAGCCGTATTATTTCAGCAAGTGTAATTTTTTGAGGAGGCTTGGTAAGTTTATATCCTCCTTCAGAACCTTTTTTGCTTTTTACATATCCTGAATTCTTTAGCGTTATTAATATTTGTTCAAGAAATTTTTTTGGTATTGACCAACGTTCGGAAATATCTATAATCTTAACATAGTCTTTTCCGTATTGCTGAGAAAGATGAACCAATGCAAGACATGCATATTCACTTTTTTTTGTAAGTTTCATTGAACTTTTTTATGGGTTAATGCAAACATATAAATATTTTTTATGAGAAAATAATAAATTGTCGATAAAATTTATAGAGTTTATATACAATAACAGTTCGGTAATTTATTTATGCAAGGACTAAAGTCCTTTATAAATGTAGGTTTCAAAATAGCCCCGACCTTAAGGTCGGGGCTATTAAAACTCAATAAAATTGGGCTTTAGCCCAAAAATTAATAAAAAATTACCGAACGGTTGATACAATGTTCCAAAACATATTAAATGTATATATTTGTTTTCACTATCAGCACAAAATATGAAGAGGTTTTTATCATTAAATATTATTGCATTTATTTTAATAAATCATTCGGTTTCTCAAAACATAAAACAAGAATTGAACGATGTTTTCTGTAACCGTCAATTGATGGGTATGACTGCATTAGCGGTATGCAATGATTCCATAATTTTTTCGGAAAATATCGGAACAGCAGATTACATCAGGAACATTCCTGTAACCGACAGCACTTTATTTCGCGTGGCTTCAATATCAAAGACTGTAACTGCTACAGCTTTTATGATTTTATATGAAAAAGGATTGGTTAAACTGGATGAGGATATTGGGAATATTCTTGGATATTCTGTTCGGAATCCTGATTATCCTGATGTGGCCATCACACCACGTATGTTGCTTTCGCATACTTCCGGAATACAAGACGGAACGGGCTACTCGGGTTTTATTACCGATACATATCGTGAAAAAGTACCACCTAAAATAATATCACTATTATCTGATACAGGAAAATATTTTTCTGCTGATATATGGCAGAAACATTCACCTGGAACTTATTTTTCTTATTGCAATTTAAATTTCGGAATTGTTGCAACTATTATTGAAAAAATTTCAGGAGTGCGTTTTGATATTTTCTGTAAAAAAAATATTTTCGATCCGCTTGGTATGACTGCATCGTATAAAGTTCAGGATTTTTCAAATATTAATAATGTAGCTGTGCTTTATCGGATGAATAATGGTGTATGGCAACCGCAGGCCGATAATTATCAGGGTGTGAAACCAGATGCACGCGATTTGTCAACATATATTGCAGGTGATAACGGAGTGATTTTTGGTCCGCAGGGTGGATTAAAAATAAATGCAAAAAGTCTTGCAGTGTTTATGATGATGCATATGAATGGCGGGATTTATAAAGGAATCCGGATTCTTAATCCATCAACAATAAAACTAATGCATAGTCCGGAATGGTTATATAACGGGAAAAACGGTGATAATTATTTTAATTTATTCAGAAGCTGGGGATATGGTTTTCATTTAGTAAATAATTCGGAGAATGGCGATATTGCGGTAAATGGTTATAAGATGCTGGGGCATTATGGCGAATCGTATGGAATGCTGGGTGATATGTATTTTAATGAAGAAAATAAATTTGGAATCATTTTTATTACCAATGGAAGTAAAGCTCCTTATGAAGAAAGCGTAAATACAGCTTTTTATGCTGTTGAAGCAGATGTGTTTTCTGTTTTAAACAAATATGAAATTCAACCCTGTTTGCATTCAGATAACATCTTGTATGCAATGAATGATTATGATGATGTCTCGAAAAATGAAAAATCAAAAAGAAAAAATATCCGTTTTTATCTACCGGAAGAAGGAAATGTAAAATGTGAAATTTATAATGTATTTGGGTTAAAGGTGAGCGCTCAGCAGTTTTATTTTAATTCCTATGGTCGTAAGCAAATTAGCATAAATACTTCAGGATTATCAGATGGCATTTATTTTTGTAATATCAATGCAAAGGGTAACAGCCGCAAATTTAGTTTTTCTATAACCGGGGGTGATTAGTTTTTTTTACCAAAAACATAATAATAAGGCATATGTATCGTTTATTTCAATATTTTTGTTTTAAATTATAAGCAATGCAAAAACACGCTATTATTTTAGTTTTATTCGTTTTAATTTCTTCCTGTTTGTTTTCACAGATTGGCGGAAGTTATACCTATGCATTTTTAAATCTTCCGAACTCCGCACGAATTGCGGGAATGGGAGGAAATGTAAATGCAATAAAAGATAACGATATTTCTCTTGCTCTTGTAAATCCTTCGCTTATCACATCTAAAATGAATAATCAAATTGCATTAAGCTTTGTTGATTATTTTTCCGATATAAATTACGGCTTTGCATCTTATGCTCATGATTTTAAAAAAGTAGGAACGTTTGATGCTTCTTTACAGTTTATTAATTATGGGAAATTTACTACTGCTGATGAAACCGGTGTTACCTATGGTGAATTTACTGCAGGAGAATATTGTTTTAATATCGGGTGGGGAAGGCAGCTGGATTCTTCATTCTCAATTGGCGCTAATCTTAAAAATATTTATTCTCATTATGATGAATACACGTCATACGGGATTGCTGTTGATGTTGGCGGTACTTTTTCGAGAAAAAATTTTGCAGCTACATTACTGGCATTGAATATTGGCAGACAGATAAAATATTTTACTGATGGAAATGATGAACCTTTGCCTTTTGAGATACAAGCAGGTATTTCCCAAAAATTAGCACGCACTCCATTTCGTTATTCTGTAGTGTTGAGAAACCTGCAAAAATTTGATTTAACTTATACCGATCCGAATAATCCGGAACCTACTGTTGATGCATTAACCGGCGAACCCTTGCCCGAAAAAAAGTTCGGAAAATTTATGGATAAATGTATGAGGCATGTGGTTGTTGGAGGAGAACTAACTCCATCGAAAAATTTTTCGATACGCCTGGGATATAATTATCAACGCAGAAAAGAATTGAAGGTGGATTCAAAAACAGGAACCGTTGGTTTCTGCTGGGGATTTGGTTTCCGTGTTAAACAGTTTCATTTTAATTATGCACGCGCAGCATATCATCTTGTAGGCTCGCCCAATCATATTACCATTTCTACAAATCTTTCGGATATCTTCAAAGGTAAATAAACAATGAAGGTGCATGTTGATCCCAATTCAGGTTTTTGCTTTGGTGTTGTGTTTGCCATAATGATGGCCGAAGAAGAACTTGAAAAATCAGGATTGTTATATTGCCTGGGCGATATTGTTCATAATAACAGGGAAGTTGAAAGGCTTGCATCAAAAGGATTGATAATAATCAATCATGATGAATTAAAGAATATTAAAAATTCAAAAGTGCTGATTCGTGCACATGGAGAGCCTCCTGAAACATATAAGATTGCGCTGGAAAATAATCTTGAACTTCTTGATGCTTCCTGTCCGGTAGTATTAAAATTACAAAACCGTATTCGCATTGGTGCCGAGGAAATGCAAAAAAAGAATGGACAGATTGTGATTTATGGAAAAGAAGGTCATGCAGAGGTAAATGGATTGGTGGGACAAATATCCGGAAATGCAATCATTGTAAATAATGAATCCGATCTTGATAAAATTGATTATTCCAAACCTGTTCGTTTTTATTCTCAAACCACACAACCTACAGAAGGATTTAAAGAAATGATCGATGGAATAACAGAGCGATTTAAAAAATCAGGAAACCTTCAGCCCGATTTTATTCCTTACAATACTATTTGCAGCCAGGTATCGCACAAAGAACCCCGACTGAAAAAATTCGCTAAAGAACATGATGTGGTGATTTTTGTAAGCGGAAGAAAAAGTTCCAATGGATTATTTCTATATAACCTTTGTTTATCCATAAACCCGAAAACATATTTTATTTCTGAAAAAAGTGAATTAAAAAAAGAGTGGTTCGAAAATGCAGAATCGGCAGGTGTTTGCGGGGCTACTTCAACGCCAATGTGGCTGATGGAAGAAGTTGCTGAAGAAATCAATAAAATGAAATAAATGTTTTTTGTTATTTCAAAAATATTATCCGTTTTGCTTACTCCATTTTTATGGATACTTATTTTATTTGTGCTGGCATTGCTGGTAAGAAATAAAAAATGGTCGCGAAGGTTTTTGATATATGGTGTTGTAGCATTTTTATTTTTTTCCAATACATTTATTGTTGATGAGTTGACACACTTGTGGGAATATCCTTTAACGGAAGATTCAAAACTTAAGGAATCATATGATGTGGGAATTATTCTTGGCGGGGGCATGGTTACTATAGATACAGATTACGATCGCATGACTTTCCGAAATAATACAGATAGAATGTTGCAGGCATTGCGATTATATAAAGAAGGCAGGATAAAGAAATTTTTATTTTCCAGTGGTGCAGGCAGCCTGGTTTATCGTGATATGCTGGAGTCGGCATTATTAAAACGCTACATGAAAATAATCGAAATTCCCGATAGCGTTATTCTGGTAGATTCCGTTTCCGATAATACTCATGAAAATGCTGTTAATACTGCTGAAATCCTAAAAAAGAATCATCTTCATGATAATTGTTTACTTATCACTTCTTCCATGCATATGCGCAGGGCTGTTGGCTGTTTCAAAAAAGAGAACATCGAAGTTACTCCATATAGTGTTTGCTTAATTACCGGGAAACGAAAATGGGACATTGGACATTTGCTGATACCAAATATTGAAGCTATAACCCGCTGGGATCAGCTGATACATGAAGTTGCCGGTTATGTGATTTATGCTATTAATGGATACTTGTAATTTATTTTATATGGCTTTTATACTATTTATTATTATTGTAACTATTGTCATCTCTGATTTTATCTTTGATCGTGTTCTTGATTATTTGAACAGTAAATATTGGAGTAATGTTTTGCCGGAAGAATTAAAGGGGATTTATGATGCGGAGAAATACATGAAGTCGCAGAATTATGAAAAAACAAATCATCGTTTTTCATTGATCACGTCATCGTTTTCATTTGTTTTAATGCTTGGAATGTTGTTATTTGGCGGCTTTGCTTTTGTTGACCGTATTGCACGAAGCTTATCTGGTAATAATATATTGATTGCACTTCTGTTTTTTGGAATCATCGGTTTTGCATTTGATTTGATTTCATTGCCTTTTCAAATATATTCACAGTTTGTGATTGAAGAAAAATTTGGTTTCAACAAAACAACTTACAAGACTTTTATTTTTGATAAAATAAAAACATATTTACTTGCTGCCATTATTGGCGGGGGATTATTTGCTCTTATTATTTTTATTTATGAAAATACCGGTGAATATTTCTGGATCATAACATGGGCGGTTATTACAGCGTTTGCGATTTTTATAAATATGTTTTATTCAACACTCATTGTTCCTTTGTTTAATAAGCAAAAACCTCTTGAAGAAGGCGCTTTGAAAAATGCTATAAACGAATTTTCTGTAAAGGTTGGATTTAAACTTTCTAATATTTATGTTATTGATGGTTCAAAGCGTTCAGCGAAAGCCAATGCATATTTCAGCGGACTGGGTGCAAAAAAACGGATTGTACTTTATGATACGTTAATACAGAATCATACTGTTGAAGAGCTTGTAGCAGTTCTGGCTCATGAAATAGGACATTACAAAAAGAAACATACGCTACAGGGCCTGTTGATGGGGATTGTACAATCGGGATTGCTGTTGTATATTTTGTCGTTGTTTATTGGAAACCCGGTTCTTTCGGAAGCATTAGGTGCAAAGCAGGGGAGTTTTCATATGGGGATAACAGCTTTCGGAATGTTATACGGACCTTTTTCACTTGTTCTTGGTTTATTTATGAATGCTTTGTCGCGACATAATGAATACCAGGCCGACCGCTTTGCTGCTGAGAAATATAATGCAAAATCATTGAAGGATGCATTAATAAAACTTTCGGTTGATAACCTTTCCAATTTACGTCCACATCCGGTTTACGTAAAGTTCCATTATTCCCATCCTCCGTTGTTGCAAAGGTTGAAGGCGTTGGATAAGGTTTAGGAAAATATAAATCTTCGATTAATTTTGCTTTTCAAAAACTTTTTTATTTTTTACAGCTCTAATAATTAATAAAGTTATTACTGTTATCCATCCTATAGGATAGGGTAGTATGAGAGTTCCCCACCACCATGATAATGTTGATGTTCCTCCGAATCCACCAAGTGACGAAAAATAAAACAGGAAAAACACACCAATAACAATCATTATAAATGATGACAGGAAAATTTTACGATGACTATCTTTTGTAATGTATGTTGATAATACTAAAAGTGCATTGCCGGTTGCTATCAAAACAGAGCCTTCTAAAGGATCTATGGTCCCAATTATTATGGCTACAATACCAGTTATATAAACAACTCTGGTCCATTTATTTTTTTCTTTCATTTGCTTTTCAAAAATAAAATTGTTTATCAAATATAAGTATTCCTGGCATAAGGCATTATGGCAAAATAAAAAAAACGCATGAGTCAACCCATGCGTTTTTTTATTAGAAAGTATGATTGATTATTGAATAAGCAACTGTTTGGTCAAAATATTCGATTTGGTTTTAACCTGTAATATGTATACTCCGGTTGCAATACCACCGATATTAAGGAATTTATTATTATCTCCGATTTCAAAATCCATATTGTCTGTGTAAACTAGTTTGCCATCGATATTGAATATTTGAATGGAAGCATTATCTGAATAATTTGATTTCAGGAATAAGAAGAATTCACCTTTTGAAGGATTAGGGTAAGTGAAGAATGACATTTGCGGGTCAACAATAATTTCAGGTGTTAAGACGGTTGTGCCATCGGCTATGAAATAATATGGGTCAGGTTGACCAATGAAAGGATGATATGCAATTTTGCCCGTAACATCTTTAGCTTTGATGTAATAATAAATAGTATCGCCGGAATTCTGAGTAGGTATATTTGCTTTATAATGCCTGTAGCTTACAAACGACATAGGAATTGAATCCCATGTTCCGTTGTAATGAACTTTATATTTAACCATAGGATAATTTGTAGCTAAAGCATTTTTTGCATACGAATAAACCACGGCATTGATATCGTACCCGGTTGAAGAATTTATCTTTCCATATAGTGGATAGTGTTGTATGTAGAGCATTTGCCTGTCGGCAATTTCATGGGTACGGCAATGTAATGCATCAGTATTGAACCAAGGTACGTATGTTCCTGATGTAGAAGTTTTATATCCTTTTACAATATAACCTGGCATTGCTTTCCTATAAAGTTTTAATGCAGCAGAGTCTTTTGTTACTGTTGTTGTTGAGCCAACAATAGGAATAAAGACTCTATTGTTCAATATTAATACATTTGAGTATGGTGTTACAGCTGTATTGCTTGACGCGGTGCTGCTACCAATAAAAGGTCTGTATACTTTATAATGATAGCCATATGCACAGTTTGTACTTTTAAAATAACTTGCAGCAGCTTCATAATATGAATATCTTGAATCGGATGTAGAAACAGAGTCGATTAACATTTTATCAGGAGCTAAAAATTTACCCCAACAGTCAATGTGTTTGATATAATCACCTAAAGCATCAGGACGAATCATGTAATTTGAAATACCAAGATAAGTTGATACTTGTGTTTGTATCTGAGTTGTAGATAAACTGGAATTATCGTCATTAACCAAATCAGTAGAGGCAGCAATTCCATAACCATCACACATCCAGTTTCCGCCTGTTTGTGATAAGCCCATGGTATAACAAGTCATATTGTTAAGTGCCGTTGCTTCATATGGAGTAAAAGCATCATCATTTGGCCTGTCCCTGTCATAGGTAAAGTCAACTACACTTACAGTTCCACTACTATCGGCTATAAACCATCCTGTAAAATCTCTGGTCCACCATGAATCTGTAGTAGCATTAATAAAGCTGTAATTTGTGATGCTTAAAGTGTTAAATTTTGAAGTTACAGTACTTTGATAAGAACTTGGGCAGGCAACATAAACCTTGGCTGTTTTAGCTAAATCTTGAATAGCAGCATCAGGAATACCAAATCCGCCATAACTGGAAACATAAGCTATTACAACTCCTTCGGAAGGTTCCCATTCTGCAATATTCCTGGGTTGAACAGGGGTTGCTTTAGAGAAAGGAAGAACTTTGTGCGAGTTTGCAAAATTTAACTGTTCTTCTTTACTAATTTCATGTTTAGGAAGTCCATTTTCCTGAGCTGTGCTAACTCCAATGTTAAATGCAATAAATGCAATAATTAATGAGAAAGTAAATTTTTTCATAAGTGCTTTTGTTTGGTGTGTCTTCAAAGATATAAAAAAAATAAATATAATAATGTTAATACGTATGTAAATATTTATACCGACAGAAAAGAGTTTTGCAAAAATATTTTTTGTTTTCTGTACGGTATAACTCGTTCTAAACAGTTTTGCCTTTGCAAACCTGATAAGAACGAGTATAAAATACCTTAATAAAAAATATAAGTTATTATTTATTAACTGATGTTATGCAAAATCATTATTTGTATCGAAACAACATTATTTTATTATTATGTCCCGTTAGGGACAACAGCTTGGTAAAGAAAAGAAAGGTACAACTCACTTCTTATTGTACCGTAGGTACTAAACTTTCAAGACTATATAGCTTTCAAGCACGCTCAGTTAATTGGGTTGTGCCTATCTGCCTCGTCGTCAAGACGGGCAGCACACAACTTCATAGTGGTTATATATTTTACCAAGCGGTTATGCCTACCTGCCTCGTCGACCCGCTTACCATCGAGGCGGGCAAGGCGGGCGGTATATACTCTTAAAATCCTTATTAATTATAGTTTTTAAAATTTTATTTTAGGTTTTGCGTAACATCATTTATTAAGGTATTTCAGTTCTCTAAAAAAATTAAGAAATACAAAATAATTTCTGAACGTGATTATGTGGAGGTCCTTTTAACTACAGGCTTCTTGAAGCATATTGAAATGACACCGTAAAACATTTTCATTTTCTGGCTCATGCAAATGTATGCCATTTCCTTTACAATATTTATAAACATCACAACTTTTACAAATTCCGGTTTTAGTCCATTGCCTGTTTCGCATCACTTCAAATTTATTATTCCACACTTCGATGAAATCATCTTTGTATATATTTCCCTGAACAAATGCCCTGTTAATATTGGGGCATGCGCTTATCGAGCCATCAGCTAAAACAGATGCAATATTGATTCCTGCACGGCAAAAATAAAAACCATTTCTTACTTTATTTTCATATGAACCAAGGAACCCTTCGCAACCATAACTGATTTCAATTTTATTGTTTTTTCTTGTATTGGAAATGAATTCCATTAACCATCGAAATTGCTTATATGATATATCAAGCAAAGGATTTTCGGCAGCGCGTCCGATAGGAAAAATTGTAAAGAGTCTCCATTTTTTTACTCCTTCTTCAATAAGGAAATCGCGAAGGTTTTCAAGCTCTTTAAAATTTTTTTGATTGACACAAGTTACAACATCATAAACAGGGTCATTTTCTTTTACGATGAGTTTTATTGCTTTTACTGCTTTTTCCCATGAATCATCACGGCCACGCAGCCAGTTATGACTTTCTGAAAAGCCATCAAGACTTATCGTTACTGAGCGCAAACCTGCACCGAGCAAGGTTTTAAAACGTTCCTTAGTGAAAATATATCCATTAGAAACCAGTCCCCAAGGGAAACCGAGTTTGTATAATTCATATCCGCATGCTTCAATGTCTTTCCTGACAAGGGGTTCACCACCTGTAAGCACAATCATTGTTTTATTTGGATTGTATACTTTAGCAACTTTTTTTGCGATAGCAATAAAATCAGGGTAGGGCATATCATGAATTGCACTATCGCGATGACAGTCACTGCCGCAATGCAAACAGTTTATATTGCAACGAAGCGTGCATTCCCAGAAAAGATAAGATAATTCGTGTAACCCGGTTTGTGTTTTTACATATTTGTTGAAAAGACCGAGTTTTAATTTTTGTCCGAATGTTGGTTTAATCGATGACATTAAATTCTGTTTGCTTTTTCTTTATCAGTTATTGGCTGTGCCGATTTTGCTGAAACATTTTTTTTGTCATGTTTTGGAACGAATGCTGATTTTGGTGTTCCATAGCATGCTTCAAATAAAATCAGAACACCACAAACTCCCATCAACTTTAGTGCTCCTGATAAAAACAAACTTTTATTTTTTAGGAAAAACTTTTTCATAAAAATTATTTTAAGTTCATTGATTCAATAATGTTTTTTATCTGAACATCCAGCTCTTTATTTAGTGAATCGAATTGAGCAGCATTTTTAAGTTCAGCTTTTATTCCAAAATAAAATTTTATTTTGGGCTCGGTACCTGAAGGGCGTACAGTTATTTTACTTCCGTTAGAAAGATAAAATTGAATTACGTCTGATTTCGGAAGATTTAAAGTTTTTTCGGTTTTATTTTTTATATTTTTTTCTTTCTGTAAAAGATAATCTTTAATGCAGACTACATCAACATTATTAATAGATTCAGGTGGAGTGCTGCGATAGTTGCTCATCATTTTTTTAATTTCTTCAACCCCTTCAATTCCTTTCTTGGTAAGCGATAGCAATGATTCTTTATAAAAGCCATATTTAACGTAAATATCGATTAGCAGTTCGTAAAGAGATTTATTTTTACTGGCTGCCCATGCTGCTGTCTCTGCAATAATGCAACAGGAAATTATTGCATCTTTATCGCGAACAAAATCGCCAACAAGGTATCCATAGCTTTCTTCGCCACCACCAATAAATTTTTGCTTACTTTCTTTTTCTTTTATTATCTCAGCAATGTATTTGAATCCGGTTAAAACATCGAAACATTCGATGCCAAATGAATTTGAAATTTCTTTCAGTAATTCAGATGTAACAATGGTTTTAACAATGTATTCATTCCCTTTGAACAGTTTATTTTCGCTATAAGCATTCATTAAATAATAAATGATTAATGATGCAGTTTGATTTCCATTCAGCAAAACAAAATCACCATTATTGTCTTTAACAGCAACTCCAACGCGGTCGGCATCGGGGTCGGTACCCAGAACCAAATCGGCATTTATTTCTTTTGCTTTTTTTAAAGCAAGCTCAAGCGCTGCAGGCTCTTCCGGGTTTGGCGATTTTACTGTGGGGAAATTTCCATCAGAAATATTTTGTTCTTCAACAGTGAAAATATTTTTAAAACCAAATTCTTTTAATGCACGTGGGGTAAGCTTAACACCACTTCCATGAATTGGAGTATAAACAATTTTTATGTCAGAATAATTTTTAATTAGCTTCTGATTGAGTGATAAACTTTTTACTTTTTCAATATAAATTTTGTCAACTTCTTCATCAATGCTGATAATTTTATTTTTATCGGCATTCATCTTTACATCGTTGATGTTTGTTATTTTTTGTACTTCCGCAATAACATTATTGTCGTTAGGCGGAACAAGTTGTCCGCCGTCATCCCAATAAACCTTATAACCATTATATTCTTTAGGGTTATGCGAAGCAGTTACGACAACACCTGTTTGACAATTCAATTGACGGATTGTGAATGACAGGACAGGAGTAGGGCGCAGGCTGCTGAATAAGAAAACTTTTATTCCGTTGGCAGATAGAACATCAGCAGTGATCTGAGCAAAGGCTTTACTGTTATTTCGCGAATCATAAGCTATTGCAGCTTTTAGCTCTTTTTCGCCGGGAAACATTTTGTGAACATAATTAGCCAAACCTTGTGTTGCCATAGCAACAGTATATTTATTCATCCTGTTGGTACCCACACCCATAATACCTCGCAATCCACCGGTACCAAATTCCAGGTCACGGTAAAATGCTTCAGTTAATTCTTTGGGATCATTGTCGATTAAATGCTGAACCTGTTTCCTTGTGTTATCATCAAAATTATTGCTAAGCCAGTATGTGGCCCTCTTCAGGATAGCGCTTTCTATTCCGCTCATATATTTAATTATTATAAAATAAATTAGAAAAATATTATTTTTTCTGATTCTTTATTTTTTGAATGCAATCATTAAGGCTGTCTTTCCAGTATGGAATGCTGATATTAAATTGTTTTTTAATTTTCGATTTGTTCAATACGCTGTAAAAAGGTCGTGCTGCATCAGTAGGATAATCCTTGGTTTCAATAGGATTGACAGGAGTTTTTATTCCGGATATTTCAAGAATTTCTTTTGCAAAATCATACCAGCTGGTAACGCCCTCGTTCGAAAAATTAAATATTTCGAATTTATTTTTTTCTTTATAATCGGGGACAATTTCAAGAATGGTCTTTGCAAGGTCGCGCGCATATGTAGGACTTCCAACCTGGTCGCAAACTACATTAAGCGATTCTTTTTCTTTTGCAATTTTTAATATTGTTTTTACAAAATTTCCACCGTAAGAAGAATACAGCCATGAAGTTCGGAAAATAATTGCTTTTTGTGAATTGAATATCACTTCCACTTCACCATCGAGTTTTGTTTTTCCGTAAATAGATTTAGGATTGGTAAGATCGCTTTCAAGATAAGGTTTGCAATTGCGCCCATCGAAAACATAATCCGTGGAAACATGGATTAATAAGGCATTTTGCGATGCAGAGAACTGTGAAAGATATTTAACAGCCGTTACATTGAGCAGCGTTGCTGAATCTTTTTCTTTTTCGGCTTTATCAACAGCAGTATAAGCAGCACAATTAATAAAACAGTCGAATTTATTTTTTACAAAAAATTTATTCAGCGCGGCATAGTTGGAAATATCCAGCTCTTCAATATCGGTAAATGTAAAATTTAAATTTTTGAAATGGGGAGCTAATTCCCTTATTTCGTTACCTAACTGGCCGTTTGCTCCGGTTACAAGAATGTTCATGGATCAAATTATTTCTTTAAAATAATGAATTGTCTTTTTCAATCCTTCTTCAAGCTGAATTTCCGGTTCCCAACCAAGGATCTCTTTTGCTTTTGTAATATTTGGCTGTCGCTGCATCGGATCATCTTCCGGTAAAGGCAGAGTGATGATTTTTGATTTGGAATGAGTTAATTTTATTACCAGTTCGGCAAGCTGACGGATAGTAAATTCATTAGGGTTGCCAGCATTTATGGGCCCTGTTATTTCGTCCGCAGTGTTCATCATTCTTATCATAGCATTGATCAGATCGTCAACATAGCAAAAGCTGCGGGTTTGCGAACCATCGCCGTAAATAGTGATGTCCTCATTTTTTAATGCCTGGATAATAAAGTTTGAAACCACCCTTCCGTCGCTTGGATGCATGCGAGGCCCGTAGGTGTTAAATATTCTGAGGATTTTTATTTTAACATTATTTTGTCGATGGTAATTTACGAATAATGCTTCAGCACAACGCTTTCCTTCATCGTAACAGGCACGGATACCAATGGGATTTACATGTCCCCAATATTCTTCCATTTGGGGATGAATTTCGGGATCGCCATAAACTTCGCTGGTAGAAGCCTGTAACACTTTTGCCCTTATGCGTTTTGCCAGACCGAGCATGTTGATTGCTCCCATTACCGATGTTTTAATTGTTTTGATCGGGTTGTATTGGTAATGAATCGGTGATGCCGGACATGCCAAATTATAGATTTCGTCAACCTCAATAAAGAAAGGCATTGTAACATCATGACGGATCAATTCGAAGTAAGGGTTATCCAGAAGGTGAACGATGTTTTGCTTTTGACCAGTAAAATAATTGTCGAGGCATACTACTTCATTGCCCTCGTTCAGTAGTTTTTCACATAGATGTGAACCTAAAAATCCTGCACCACCGGTTACCAATATTTTTTTCTTCATGAATCTTTTATCTTTTTATTCCGATGCAGAAATAATCAAATCCTTCCGACTGCATTTCCTTAACATTATAAATATTTCTTCCATCAAATATAGCAGGGTTTTTAAGTAATTTTTTTACCAGGGAGAAATCAGGTAAGCGGAATTCACTCCATTCTGTAGCTATAAGCAGGCAGTCGGAACCTTTTAAGGCTTCATACTGGTCGGAAGCATATTCAATTTTGTCGCCAATCCTGCGTTTGCTTTCATGCATAGCAACGGGGTCGTATGCTTTAACTTTTGCACCGGCTTCGAGTAATTTTTTTATGATAACTAAGGAAGGAGCTTCGCGCATATCATCGGTTTGTGGTTTGAACGACAGTCCCCATAAAGCGATTTGTTTTCCTTTAATGTTATTGTTAAAATATTTCATCAGTTTATTAAAAAGTACAGCTTTCTGATCGTCGTTCACATCTTCAACTGCTTTAAGAACGCGCATGCTGTAACCGTTTTCATCAGCAGTTTTTATCAGCGCTTTTACATCTTTAGGAAAACAGGAACCCCCATAACCAATACCGGGATAAATAAATTTTGTTCCTATACGGGAATCGCTTCCTATACCTTTTCTTACCATATTTACATCTGCTCCCATTATTTCGCAAAGATTAGCGATGTCATTCATGAATGATATTTTTGTGGCAAGCATTGAGTTTGCTGCATATTTGGTCATTTCGGCCGAAGGAATATCCATGAAAATTACAGGATGCCCATTCATTACAAATGGTTTATATAAGCGGTTCATAATTTCTTCTGCACGTTGCGACTCAATTCCAACAACTATACGGTCGGGTTTTATGAAATCATCAATGGCTGCACCTTCTTTAAGAAATTCGGGGTTTGAAGCAACATCAAATTCAATATCTTCGCCACGTATGTCCAGTTCTTTCTGAACCGCTTCACGAACTTTTTTAGCGGTACCAACAGGTACGGTACTTTTGGTAACAACCAGCATATGTTTGTTCATATGTTTTCCAACTTCCGAAGCAACTGATAAAACATATTTAAGGTCGGCGCTGCCGTCTTCATCAGGAGGTGTGCCAACAGCGATAAAAACAACTTCTGTATCGTTAACAATATTTCCTAAATCGGTAACAAAATGTAATCTGCCTTTTTTTACATTACGGTCAATCATTTCATCAAGCCCGGGTTCGTATATCGGGCTGATACCTTTTTTTAGATTTTCAATTTTAGTAACATCAATATCAACACACGTAACATTAATGCCAACTTCGGCGAAACAAGTACCTGTAACCAATCCTACGTAACCGGTCCCAACTATAGCAACATGCATAAATTCTTTAGTTTAAAAGTTAGTATTCAATCTTGAGAAACAAAAATAGAAATATTTCATTAAATTACTAAATATAGAAAAGATTTTGTTCAGAAAGTATTTTATACCGATACGAAACCGATTTGCATTTTTCTTATTTTGTTCCTATCGGCATAACTCGTTCTAATCAAAATTGCTTTTGCATTCTTGATAAGAACGAGTATAAAATATTTTTTTGAGGAGAGATAGAAATAAAAAAGCCACTTTGCTGTGGCTTAATTACTTTTTTCAGTGATCTGGCTGGGATTCGAACCCAGGACCCCATCCTTAAAAGGGATGTGCTCTA
>DAOQAK010000047.1:0-32507 GCA_035353855.1 Bacteroidales bacterium
TCTTTAGACTTCATAAACTTTTTGCTTAGTCCCCAGAAAATTTATGTGACCCGTTTTATTGCAGCTAATTCAATCATAATTTAGAAAGTTCAGAAAATTTTTTGCAATACTTATTCAGAAATAACTATATGTGTATTTCTGCAAACGTGATGACTCGAATTTATTTTTGTAGTTATACTTTTTTAGAAATAAGGGGCGCTGGCAAAGCCAGCGCCCCTTATTTTTTTCGTTATTAATTTTTATTTACAAAGTGCCTTTACCGGTTCCAAACCATAGTATGTTCCTTCCTGTATTGCTTTCAGTACAGCGCCGCCGCCAGTGAAAATATAATATTTAGGATCGTCGAGAGCAACAATGTATAAACCGGGCAACAGTCGTTTTAATTCCTGCATCGTATCGCCACCGCCATAAAGTTTAACGGCTTCAAGATTATCGTCGATCAGTTCATCAAGCGCAATAGTGCCTTCATTGAAATGTGGCGTGTAACCCATTACTGCATTTACAAAAACTGTTCTTGCATTATGAAAAACATCAAGAACATTTTTTTCCTGGAACGATTCTTTTGCAACATCAAGAACATAATTCAATTTGCTTCCCGGTTTTAACTTACGAATATCAACTGTCCTGAATTGCCCTTCGATACGGCCTTCCATAGTATCCGATTCAACAATGAAAGGAAGCTCGATTAATTTTCCGGGATATTGTTTTGCAAAATCAACAAAAGCTTTTGCATGTTCCATATCTTCGGCTTCAATGCCCTTTATTTCAATTCCGTATTTTGCGCAGAGGTATGCATTGTAAATAACGCCGCCAAGCACCAACGAATCCGATACTTTCAGCAATGCATTCAACGAATCTATTTTTGTATCGAACTTCGCTCCTGCCACAACAGAAACAAAAGGACGCTCGGGTTGATAGATTCTGTCGAGGTTCTGTAATTCTTTCTGCATTAGAAATCCGGCATACGATGGCAAATATTTTGTTACCGAAACCGTTGATGCATGTGCCTGCCACGAACCGAAAGCATCGTTCACAAAAATATCGGCAAGCCCGGCAAGCTGGTATGCAAAGCGGTCGCCATCTTCACCTTTGGCTTCTTCACCGCTAAACCAGCGGGTATTCGGCAAATATATTCCATCGATTTTATCTTCTCTCAAATCGCGAATCATATGATTAATGGAAGTTTCTATTCCGGAATATCCTTTGGTGCCTCTTAAATGAAACTCAGGAACACCAAGCTTTATATGAAGTTTGTTTTGCAAATAATTTACAATAGGTTGAACCGATGAGCCATCATCAATTTTAATATCACCGGTTTTTTTATCTTTCGGACGGCCGACATGTGTCATTAAAATCAGTTTACCACCTTTGGCAATAATATAAAACAATGTTCCCAGAGTAGCATCAATACGATAGGGGTCGTGGATGAAACCTTTTTTTACTACGTTGTGGTCAACTCTTACGAGTACGATTTTGCCCTTCAAATCGGCATCCTGTAATAATTTGAATTTTATTTTTTCTTCCATGGTTTCATTATTTTTTATTGTCCTTGTTTTCTGTCTTTGGTTTTTCAGCAGGCTGCGGTGCAAGTTTTATTGAAGTGTAAGCTCCGAAAATCCAACCTTCTTTACCTTTGAAATTTATTTTATACCAGTAATCGGTTTTATCATCAATGGTTTGTTTCTCGCCTTTTTCAAGCACTTCGCAACTATCGCCTGTTTTAAGCTGTTTAATTCTTACCGCATCTAGTTTTGGCGCTATGCGCATGTTTACGTTAGAGCCTTGTATAGCTAATGATTTAGGAAAATATGCTTCTACTTTCTTTATCGAATCGGCAACAGCTTGTGCTTTTGCAAGCGAATCATTAATTTGTTTCTGACGTTCTTCTTCACTTTTCTTATGTGAACATGAAGCAAGCACAATTGAAATTACAATTAATGCAGTTGTAAAAACATTCAAATATTTTTTCATAAAGTGTTTTTTACAAATTTACAATTTAGTAATCAAAACAAATAATTATTACTCTATATTTTTTAATAAATTTTATTTTTACAAAAAAGAAAATATCATGACCGAAAATGAATTATCAAATATAGTTATTGGATTAGCGATAGAGGTTCACACTGCACTTGGACCAGGACTATTGGAAAGCGCTTATAAAGAGTGTTTATATTATAAAATAAATAAAGCAGGGCTATTTGTTGAAAAAGAAAAACCAATGCCATTAATTTTTGAAGAAGTAAAATTAGATTGTGGTTATAGGATTGATTTAGCCATTGAAAGAAAATTAGTTATTGAAATAAAAAGTGTTGAAGCGTTAAATGATATTCACCTCGCCCAAACATTAACTTATCTGAAACTGGGAAATTATAAATTAGGACTTTTAATAAACTTCAATGTTTTAAGATTAAAAGAAGGTATAAAACGAGTAGTTAATAATTTATAACCCTTTGAGAACTTTGCGCATGTCTTAGCGTTCTTTGCGGTAAATTTTTTAACCGCAAAGTATGCAAAGAAAAATACGCGAAGTACGCGAAGAGAATTTATTTTTTCAACTTTGTTTTTATTGCTTTGCTTTGTTTTTCATAGCCGGGCTTATCGAGCAATGCAAACATATTATTTTTATATGCCTCTACTCCGGGCTGATCGAAAGGATTTACATCAAGCATGTAGCCGCTTAGTCCGCAGGCAAATTCAAAAAAGTAAATCAGCGCACCCAGGTTTTTTTCATCAAGAACAGGAATTGAAATCTTGATATTCGGAACCTTGCCATCAACATGAGCAAGCATAGTACCCAACTCAGCCATTTTATTCACTTCATTCAGGCGTTTTCCCGAAATAAAATTCAATCCGTCAAGATTATCCTTATCATTTGGGATTTGCAATTTTTTCTTAGGGCTATCAATTGAAATCACCGTTTCAAAAATATTTCGCAAACCTTGCTGGATGTATTGTCCCATAGAATGCAGGTCGGCAGTGAAACTTACACTTGCCGGAAAAATTCCTTTGTTTTCTTTTCCTTCACTTTCACCATAAAGTTGTTTCCACCATTCAGCAATATATTGCAAACTGGGTTGATATGCTGCAAGAATCTCTGTTGTCTTTCCTTTTTTGTAAAGAACATTTCTTGCAATGGCATAAAGCGCAGCCGGATTATTTTCAACATCAACATTATTGCATAAATGTTTTTCCATTTCAACCGCACCCGAAATTATTTTTTTAATATCAATCCCTGCAACAGCAATCGGCAACAAACCAACCGGAGTTAAAACAGAATAACGCCCGCCCACATCATCAGGAATATCAAATGTTTCATATCCTTCCGAAACCGAAAGTTTTTTCAAAGCACCTTTTGCTTTATCGGTAATGGCAATAATACGTTTCTTTGATTTTTCTTTTCCGTATTTTTTTTCAATATGTTTTTTTATTAAACGAAATGCAATTGCCGGTTCTGTAGTTGTTCCTGATTTGCTGATAACAATTACGCTGTAATCTTTTTTATCGAGCAATTCCAGAAGTTCGGCATGATAATCTTCGCTGATATTATTTCCGGCATAAATAATTTTAGGAAATTTATTTCCTTCATCCAGGTTATTAAAATGATTTGATAAAGCATCGATCACTGCACGCGCACCAAGATAAGAACCGCCAATGCCAATAACGACAACTATTTCAGAATTCTTCGAAATGCGTTCTGAAACTTCTAATATTTTTTCTGTTAATGATTTATTTATTGATGAAGGAAGATTCACCCAACCCAAAAAATCATTTCCTTTTCCGGTTTTTCCGACAAGTGATTTGTAAGATGATTTATAATTTTTTAAACTATTTTTTATTTCTTTTTCAGCATTAACGCCCAATGCATTTGATATATCAACTTTAATTTTTGTCATCGTTCAAGTTTTTATTATCACAAATATAAATAAAGCATTTGAGAAAATAAATTCAAAAACATTTATCAACGATTAGATAATAATCTTTACCAATCTGTTAAAAATTCAAAAAAAATCCAATATTCACGCAATGATTTAAACGAACTTGAATTATTATATTTAATTTTGAATTGCAAAATAAAAAAGCGGGAAATTTATCCCGCTTTATTTAATAACCCAAAAAAACACAAAAATTATTTTAACACATTATATTCGTTTATCTTTTGTTTCGTAAATATACAATCATATTAATCTTCTTCTTTGTTAAATGAAGTTAACAAATGTTAAAATATGTTAAGCGCTGCGACACCAGAGATTTTTAAGCGTATCAAAGAAGTAATTTTGTATTAAATGAATAAGAAAGTTATTTTATTAGTCATTATTCTTATTACCATAGCATTAATTGGGTTGGTTGGAATTCAGATTTACTGGATACAAAATGCCCTGGCTGTTAAGGAAGCTAATTTCGACAGAAGTGTTAATGAAGCGCTTACCAATGTTATTTATAAACTGGAAAAACTGGAAGTTGCCAACAGGATAAAAAATAAAATTAATTTTAAAAACCCTAACACCAGCTTATACAATACTATTGATTCACTCAATAATATGTTCCTTGGCGAAATGGAATCGATGACCAATGATTTCAATATTCAGAAGGCTTCCTATATTAATTATACAAATAAACACTATTCTGTAGAATACACCGAAACAATACCCGGCAACATAATAAGGCATGTCGATTCCGGTTCGGTTACCATTACCAACAAGGATACATTAAAAAAAGCACAGGAAGTACGACCGGTTTCTGTTCCCGAATATTATTTCCCCACAAATCATTTTGATAGTATCAGCGATAAAATTGATAAATTCCTGAAAAAATCATTTCTCGTCAGCGATGTTTTTGAAGAAATGTTTAATTACAAGTCGTCACCCGATATTGAATCCCGAATCGATCCTGTGAAGCTCGATTCACTTATCAGGAATGAACTCGATGGCAAAGGGATTCATACAGATTATGAATACGGGATTTTCAGCCCGGTCAAAAATGAATTCATCATGGAAAAAACCGGTAAGTATCGTAATGAATTGGTGAATAAAAGTGTAGCCTTTAATCTTTTTCCAAGCGATCTATTTAAAGCCCCGGAATATTTACTTATTTATTTTCCGAATAAAGAACAATATCTTTTCACCCAAACAGGGATAATGCTTATTGTTGCCGCAATTCTTATCATACTTATCATTCTTTCGTTCATTTACACTATCCGCACCATCATTAAACAGAAACGGCTTTCGGAAATGAAAAACGATTTCATCAACAATATGACCCACGAATTTAAAACGCCTATATCAACCATATCGCTTGCCTGTCAGGCGCTGACAGACGACGACCTTATGAAATCGGAAATACTTTATAAAAATTATTTGCATGTAATAGGCGATGAAAATAAAAGACTTGGAGTAATGGCAGAAAAAATATTACAAACAGCCGTTCTCGAAAAAGGTCAACTTAAACTTAAAAAAGAACCCATTGATATTCATTCCATAATTCAAGATGTTATAAAGAACATCAGCCTGCAGGTTCAGGCAAAAAACGGGATCATCAAAACACAGTTAGATGCCAATAATAATATCATTAATGCCGACAGGGTTCATGTTACTAATGTTATTTATAACCTGGTTGACAATGCCAATAAATATACTCCCGAAAATCCTGTTATTACAATAGCTACCGAGAATAACGAACAGGGAATATATATTTCTGTTGAAGATAATGGTACAGGCATAAGCCATGCAAACCTTAAAAAGATTTTCGATAAACTTTATCGTGTTCCCACCGGAAATATCCATTCGGTAAAAGGTTTCGGGCTTGGATTAAATTATGTTAAGGTAATTGCCGAAATGCACGATGGAAATATTGATGTGGTTAGCGAATTGAAAAAAGGTTCAAAATTTACTTTATATTTGCCTTACGGAGAAACTAATAATTTATAGTTATGGAAAATACCGAAATAAAAATTTTACTTGCTGAAGACGATCACAATCTTGGGACCATACTCAAAGCATACTTAGAAGCTAAAGGATATCCGACAAAACTTTTTGTTAACGGGAAAGAAGCCTATGAGGCTTACGCAAAAGAAAAATTCGATTTCTGTATTCTTGATGTAATGATGCCGATAAAAGACGGTTTTACGCTGGCAAAAGAAATCAGGAAAACCGATAAAAAAACTCCTATACTTTTTCTCACAGCCAAATCCATGCAGGAAGACCGCATTGAAGGTTTGCAGCTTGGCGCCGATGATTACCTTACCAAACCTTTCAGCATGGAAGAACTGTTGCTTAGAATTAAAGCAATATTACGCAGGTCGGTTTCCGATGGTGGCGAACAAAATATTTTTACAATAGGAAAATATATTTTTGACTATTCACATCAAACACTGATGCTGAATAACGAATCGCAAAAACTTACTTCGAAAGAAGCAGAGCTGTTGAAATTGCTTGCCGAAAATTTGAATGGCATCCTCGACCGCTCCATTGCACTGAACCGTATCTGGAACGATGACAGTTATTTTAACGCACGCAGCATGGATGTTTATATTGCAAAGCTGCGCAAATACCTGAAAGACGACCCCGATATTGAACTGCTGAATGTTCATGGCATCGGCTTTAAACTGCTCACAAAATAATTTTTAAATAGCAATTAGTATAACACATTAATTTCTATTGATTGTCCTGTAAGGACAACCGCTTGGTAAAAAGAAACGATAACATTTTTACATGTGCCATCGGCACTGCCGCTTTAGTAAAAAAATTTTTTATTTAAAGTGTAGTGCCTATCTGCCTCGTCGGCAAGACTGGCGACACACAATTTATCGTGTTATTATAACTTTATAAAAAATATTTTCAAAAACTCTGTGCATTATGCATGGAGTTTTTTATTTCTTCAAAATTATTTTTCAAATTGAAAAAGATTTACATTTGAGTTGTAAATTCATTTAACTAAAATATCTGTATTAAAAGTAATCTATAGAAATAGTAAAGTTTTGTTATTTTTGTTTCTTTTATAAAAATATGAAGCTCTTAAAAAATAACGCCCCTCTTTCATCTCTAATCAAACAAATTAGAACTCTTGTTGAAAGTACACGAGAAAATGTTGCCAGAAATATCAACAAAGAAATTTTACAAACCTATTGGAAAATTGGAAAACATATTGTGGAATTCGAGCAAAAGGGAAATATAAAGGCAGGATATGGAAAGCAGTTGCTTATTAATCTTTCAAAAGAACTTTCTATTGCTTTAGGGAAAGGATTTTCTCGTTCTAATCTAACTTATATGCGACTGTTTTACATTCGTTATAAAAAAAGTGAGACAGTGTCTCACCAATTAAGTTGGTCGCATTATTTTGAGTTATTGAAAATAGATGATGATTTAGAACGGAATTTTTATCAACAGCAAACGATAAAAGAAAACTGGTCGATTCGTGAATTGAAAAGACATAAGACAAGTGCATTTGCACAAGGATGGTTTTTGTTTCAGAGGACACGTCTGACTTCGTCTGAACATCCACCACTGCAAGCAATACAGTTTCGTTAAACTCGATAAGTGATGAAAAATAAATTAATAATTTTAAGTTTGCTTTTTGCTGGATTATTATCTTGCAAAAAACAAATTGAAAAAGAAAGTCCTGAATTTATTGGTTATTGGTTTGTTTACCCTTATCATGATTATGGCTATATGTATATCAATATTGATAAAAATAGCAAAGCACATGTATATTCGGTTGACCAAGAAAATGAGAATGAATATAATTGGAGAGGTACAGCAAGAGCAAATAATAAAAAGTTATCCATAGGTGGAGTAAGGTATTTTAAAATTATTGAATATCCTCATCGTATAGATACTACTATTGAAAAATATGTTGTGTTTAATGTTTACGACAATACCAGAAAATTAGCAAATTGGAAAATGGTATTAGAAGGTTTGAAAGGTAGTTCAAATCTTAATGTCGGCACAAAAAGCTACTATAAAGCAGATTATTAGTAAAACAATAATTTATTTGCTATAGCTGCTTACACAACGGCAGCCAAAGCACAGTCACAACATCACAAAAAATTATAAAACAAAAAAACATGACCAAACAAGATTGTATAAAATTCACAAACGAAAATCCAATTTGTTACTTGGCAACTGCCGAAGGTGACCAGCCACGGGTTAGAGCGCTCGGATTTTGGTTTGCCGATGAAACAGGTTTTTATTTCCAGATAGGCGCAATTAAAGCGATGTACAAGCAACTGCAAAATAATCCAAAAGTTGAAGCATGCTTTTACAAACACGAAGGAATGATAGGAACCATGCTGCGCATAGCCGGAAAAATTGAATTTGTAAACGACCGCGCTTTAAAAGAGAAAGCTTTAAAAGACCGTCCATTCCTGAAAGATATGGGATTAAGTGTTGACAGTCCGGGTTTGATAATCTTCCGCATTGCGCACGGACAGGCACATTTCTGGACTATGGCCAACAATTTAAAACCAAAAGAGATTATTGAGTTTTAATTTTTTCTTTATATTTTATATTTGTCTTCTTCGAGAAAAAAAGTTTAATGTGAATTTAATTTTTTTCATACTTTTTCTTTATAAAAAGTAATAAGAAAAAATTTAATAATGCTTTTAAGTACCAATTTTAGAACGGAGTTGATAATGTAAATTTTTTTGAAAAAATAAAATTACCTAAGATTCTTATTGGATTTTTATGAATGTGTTATCTATTATTTTAAAAAAGGAAGTTGTCCTAAAAGTTAAAAATATTGAACCGCTAAGAGCGCTAAGATATCCGCTATGAAAGCAAAGTATTGTATAGCAAATAATTTTCTTTGCAAACTTTGCGTAATTCTTAGTGGACTTTGCGGTTAATTTACTTTTTAAACAATCTCTTATAAATAATTTTTACCTTTTAATTTTTTGTCGAGGTATCTGATGTTTTATCATCAACAATTTTCATTTCTTTAATCAGGTTGGTTGCGCCGGCATATTTATCAATCACAAAAAGCACATAACGAATATCAACATTTATGGTGCGTTGTAATTCGGGGTCGTAAGCAATATTGCCACTCATAGCTTCCCAGTTCCCATCGAATGCAAGACCTATCAATTGTCCTTTGCCATCAATCACAGGACTTCCTGAGTTTCCGCCGGTGATATCATTATCTGTCAAAAAGCAGGTATGCATTTTACCGTCAGCATCGGCATACTTTCCGTAATCTTTGCTTTTATATAATTCTTTTAGTTTTGAAGGAACTATAAATTCATCGTTGGTGCTGTCTTCTTTTTCCATGATGCCGTCAAGCGTAGTGAAATAATTATAATGAACAGCATCGGCAGGATAGTAGTCCAATACTTTTCCATATGTCAAACGCATGGTTGAATTTGCATTGGGATAGAATTTTTTGTCGGGATACATTTGTCGCAAACCCGCAACAAACAAACGATTCCCTTTACTCAAAGTATTGTTGGCTTCAGTAACTTTATCCGATAATTCTTTATATTTTTTCGAAACAGAAAGCATCAGTTTAAAAGCAATATCATTTGCCAAAACCTTTTTATCAGGACTGTTCAGGAATGCATCCAATTTGCCCTGGCTAACAAAAATTGATTTTGCAAAAACATCGGCAGCATATTTAGTAAAATCGTTTTTATATTTTTTCTGAATCTCTGCGAAGATATCAGGATGATTATCTATGCTGATATCATTATTAAACATGGTAAGCATTGCAGCTAAAACTTTCTGGTCGGTAGCAGCATTGTAATCTTTAAAAAATCTTTTTACAGCAGGTTTCAATGTTTTAATAGCCTTATTGATTTTAGCTGTATCAGGATTATCTTTAATGTATTCGTTATACAAATTCTCAAAACGACTTGCAATTGAGATCACTTCACATCCACGCAACAAACCTTCGGTAAAATACACACGGGTTTTAGTATATTTTGTAAGTTCGGCATAAGCGTTTTTAATATATGTTAAAGCATCGCCGTATTTTGTTTTGTATTCATCTTTTGTTGCAAGCCATTTCTCAAAATCATTTTCAATAGCTTTTTTCTCATCGTAAACTTTCAGTCTTTTCAAGCCTTTGCTCTGACCTATATAATATTTCCAATAGTTTGAAATGGATTTATATTTCGAAGCATATTTAATTCTTACTTCTGCGCTTGCATCCATATCTTCTTTCATGATCGATAATCGCTTATCCCTTATTTTTACAATTGAAGGATTGAATTGTTCAAGAGCAAGTGTAACGCCATATGATGTAAGAAAACGATCGGTAGTTCCCGGATAGCCAAGTATCATAGCAAAATCGTTGGTCTTAACGCCGCTTATCGAAATCGGTAAAAAATGTTTGGGTTTCAAAGGAATATTGTTTTTTGAATAAGGCGCTGATTTTCCATCAGGACCGGTATAAACGCGGAAAATGCTGAAATCGCCTGTGTGGCGTGGCCACATCCAGTTATCGGTATCGCCGCCAAAACTGCCTATTGACGAAGGAGGAGCGCCAACCAAACGAACATCTTCATAAACATCATAAACAAAAAGATAATATTCGTTTCCATCGAAAAAGCCTTTCACGCTTGCTTTGTAAGTAGTTCCTTCAATCGCCTTTGCTTTAATTTTTTCAATCAGCTCATCAACTTTTTTACTTCTGTCTGTTTCGGTCATTTTATCATTAAGCTCGCCCAGAATTTGTGATGTAACATCTTCAATTCTTACAAGAAAAGTAACTGTAAGCTGATCATTTTGCAACTCATCTTTTTTATCAAGCGCCCAGAAACCATTGGTCAGGTAATCATGGTCAATTGTACTGTTAGCCTGAATCGAGCCATAACCACAGTGATGATTGGTAAGGATCAAACCCTGGTCGGAAACAACTTCGCCGGTACAACCATTGCCAAACTGAACAATGGCATCTTTAAGGCTCGAATGATTTACACTATAAATTTCTTCGGCTGTAAGTTTGCAGCCCATCTTTTGCATGTCAACATAATTAAGCCTTTCGATAAACAAAGGAAGCCACATGCCTTCATCGGCTTTAACACTAATGTTTGCAAAGCCAACAAAAAGTAAAATTGTAAAGAAAAATTTTTTCAACATATCACAGAATTTTTTTAAATTAACAACGTATAACTTTATTGTGTTGCAAATAAAATACTTTTTAAGAAAAGAAAAACTATTTTATTCTTAATTTTAGACTTAGAATAACGCCTTGTAGATAAACATATTATTTTAAACCTTAGAACAATAAGCGATTCATGATCGAAGCACGGAAAATATTAATAATGTTATGCTTGCCTGTTTTTTTCATGATATCGTCATGCAGTCATAAAACTTCAATACATAAAGAACGTTTCAGCGGAATTCAAACAGAACAGAGAAATTCAAACAACAAAGATTCATACAGCAGAAATTATTATCACGGATTAAATGCTTTCCGAAACAGAAAAAGCGGAAGAGAAAGTTTTGGAGCTCCTTTAAAAAGGATTCATGGATCAAGTGAATTCGACAGTAAGAAAAGAAGAGTTGTCCCAAATAATGAGAAAAAAGGAAAAGATAAAAATAGTTTCTCAAGAAAAACAAGACAGAACAAAGGCTCGTACGCCTACGACTCAAAAAAGAAACGTGTACTGAAGAAAAAAGGATCTATATTTTCCAATAAAAACAAAAAAGAAAAAGAAACCTCAACATTTACAGGCGGTCATATAAAAAAGAATAAAAACCATAAAAAAAATAAATCAATACGTGGAATGGGAAAAAGTAAAAAGAAAAAAGGTACCCGCGAAGATGAACTTTTTAACCCGGGAATGGGGCTAAAAATTAAAAAATAAAAAAAGTGTTTTTCTTGGTAAAAAAAATTAAATTTGCTTGTATAATTTTTCAAAGCAAACCTTACTCATTTGAAAAACATTCTTAAAACATATAACCAGTTAAAAAAACAAAATCTATCGCCCGAACAAAGCGAAATAATTGAACGGGAAATGGAGCTTTATAAAAAAGCTAAAGAACGGGGAAAAAATACAATCAATAAAATGTACGTTTATCAAGGGCTTTACGATACAACTGATTTTGATATTTTCCTGAATTTTATTCGCTCTGTCAATAAAAATGTTTCATTACAAACACTGGAAGATTTATTGGCACGCGACAAAAAACGTGAAGAAGACGGACTTCCTCGAAGAATAAAAATCGGCAAATTCATCAAACCCGATAAAAATAAAAAAGAACAGATTGTTGTTGTTCCCACTACTACCGAACCTAAGTTTTATCACGATAATTCCACTACCGAAGAGTCCGAACAAACCGGGGGTTCAGGCGATGGCGAAGAAGGCGATATACTGGGCGAACAACCCATAAAGCCTACCGAAGGTGAAGGAGAAGGAACCGGCGCAGGACAAGGTGAAAGTGGCGATCATGATATTTCTTCCGATGCTTTTGATTTAGGAAAAATTCTTACCGAGAAATTTGAATTGCCCAACTTAAAAACAAAAGGTAAAAAAGTTTCGCTTACAAAATTCCAATACGACCTTACCGATAAGAACCGAGGATTCGGTCAATTGCTTGATAAAAGAACTTCGCTGAAAAAAATTATTCAAACCAATATTCTTCTTGGAAAAGCAGACCCTTCTGATATTAATCCCGATGATTTAATTGTAAATCCAAACGACAAGATTTACCGCATCATGTCGAAGGAAAAAGATTTTGAAGCGCAGGCAGTAGTATTTTTTATCCGCGACTATTCCGGTTCAATGCAGGGAAAACCTACCGAAGCCGTGGTTACACAACATCTCCTGATATACAGCTGGCTGATGTTCCAGTACCAGAAAAATGTTACGGTTCGTTTTGTGCTGCATGATACAGAAGCTAAAGAGGTAAAAGATTTTTACGAATATTATAAATCCGCAGTTGCCGGAGGTACCAGTGTTTATGCGGCTTATGAATATGTTGCCAATGTTATTGAAAAAGAACAACTGGCAAAAGATTACAATATTTTTGTATTCCACGGGACCGATGGAGATGATTGGGAAGAGAAAGGCGAAAAAGCAATTGATGCCATTAAACGTATGCTCCCATTACTAAGCAGGATGGGTATTACCGTAGCAAGAAATTCATGGACTGTAGGCGACAAACTTACCACGGTTGAACAATACATTGAAGACTCCGGATTGCTGGATGAAAAAAATAAATTGTTACGAATCGATTCTTTTTCTGCAGAAACGATAACAGAAGAAAGATTAATTGAAGGAATAAAGAAATTGTTGAGTTAAAAAATATGTTACAGAAACAATTTTATGAAATAATTGAGATCATTAAAAAGGCAAGATATAATGCCCTTAAAACTGTTAACATAGAACTTATCAATCTGTATTGGCAAGTTGGAGAATATATTAGCAAGCGCCTTAAAAGTGCCACCTGGGGCGATAAAACCGTAAATGAACTGGCAAGTTTCATTCAAAATAATCACCCTGAACTAAAAGGATTCAATCGCAGAGGTTTATATCGCATGAAACAATTTTATGAAACATATGTTTCTTCTTCATTTGTGACCTCAGTGTGGACGCAATTACAATTAACTGAAAATCAAAATATGGAAATTGTGTCCGCATTAGGGACACAATTAGAATTAAGTGATATACGAAATAGTATTTTAGTGAAACTAAGTTGGACACACCACAGAATAATATTTTCAAGGTGTAAATCGTCTGAAGAAATTGAGTTTTATGTAAAAATGAGCGTAAAAGAGAGTTATACCGCACGTGAACTTGACCGTCAAATTTCAGCGGGATTTTTTGAACGAACTATGATTGGAAATCAAAAAAACACACCTGAACTGAAAGAAAAATATCCTGATGCTTTAAATATTTTTAAGGATAATTATATTTTTGAATTTTTAAATTTACCTGAAGACCACAACGAAAACGAATTACAGAAAGCATTAATCACACAAATGAAAAATTTTATTCTTGAATTGGGAAAAGATTTTTTATTCATTAGCGAAGAATATCGTGTTCAAGTTGGCAATAGTGATTATTATATTGATTTACTATTTTATAATCGAAATCTGCAATGTTTAGTAGCCGTTGAATTGAAAACAGAAAAATTTAAACCCGAATATTTAGGTAAGTTGAACTTTTATTTGGAAGCATTAGACCGAGATGTAAAAAAAATGAATGAAAATCCGAGCATTGGCATATTATTATGTAAAGATAAAGATATGGAGGTTGTTGAATATGCTTTAAGCAGAAGTTTGTCGCCAACAATGATCTCTGAATATAAAATACAATTGCCGGATAAAAAATTGTTGCAGCAAAAGTTGCATCAATTATTTTTATATTATGAATAAAAAATAATTATTAAGTCCAGATTCTTTTTCTGCCGAAACGATAACAGAAGAAAGATTAATTGAAGGAATTAAAAAATTGCTGAGTTAAAAAGCAATATCATTTTAGATGGAAAAGGTTAAAATAAAAAATAAATTGTCCATTAATAATGGATAATATTTTTTATTTTTGTTCATTATGAATGAATAATAAAATATATGCAAATTTCTGCTGAAATACTAAAACAAACTCTTGCCGACCAGCACAGCGCTTTCCTTAAAAAGCCGACAGGAATCGAAAGAGAAATTTTAAGCAGCATAAAAACAAAAATTAAACTTCCTCATGTACATGTTATAACGGGAATACGCCGTTGCGGAAAATCTACATTACTTCGCCAGATTGCATCCAAATTTTATAATGACCAGGATTTCTATTATATCAATTTTGAAAGTGAACGACTTTTAAATTTTAAAGCAGCCGAATTCAACAGGGTATTTGAAACGCTTCAAGAACTTTTTGGTGATAAAAATGTTTTCCTAATTGACGAAATTCAAAACGTCGAGAATTTTGAATACTTTGTAAGGCGCTTAAATGACGAAGGATATAAGTTTTATATTACCGGATCAAACGCTTCGTTGCTTAGCCGTGAAATAGGTTCGCGACTTACAGGCAGACATATCGACTCGGTTCTTACTCCATTTACTTTCGCCGAGTTTATTGAATTTAAAGGAATTCATATTAAAAATGAAGATCTTTACCTTACAAAAAACCGGGCAAGAATAAAAAAATATTTTTCGGAGTATCTTACAAATGGCGGTATGCCGGAGTATATAACCTTTGGCGATGACGAAATACTCCATCGTATTTATGAAGATATTATTTTTAAAGATATTGCCGTTAGACATGGTATATATAATATTAAACAATTAAAAGAAACTTACAGTTATTTAATAACTAATTTTTGCCGAAAGTTCAGTTATACTTCATTGAAAAAAAATATTAAACTCGGAAGTGTTACTACGGCTATCAATTATGTACAGTACATTGAACAATCACATTTCCTGGCCCTGATTAATAAATTTGATTTCAGTTTAAAAAAACAAATAGCAAATGAAAAGAAACCTTATATCATTGACAATGGTTTTGTTTCGAATATTGCTTTAAAATTAACCCAGGACAAAGGATGGCTACTTGAAAATATTGTTTTCAATCACTTGAATCGTAAGTACAAAGTATTTTATTTCAATAGCAAAAATGAATGTGATTTTCTAATCATGGAGAAAAATGAAATAAAAGCTGCTTACCAGGTTTGTAACCATGTTTCTGATGAAAACAGGAATCGGGAAATGGCTGGTCTTACTGAAGCTATGCAGCATTTTGGTTTAAAAAAAGGATTTTTTCTTACCTTTGATCAGGAAGAAGAAATAAAAATTGGAAGAAATAAAATTACCATTTTACCATTATGGAAATGGCTACTGAATACTAATTAATAAATTATCATTTTAAATAAAAATAATTTCATTTTGCAATTTTCTATTTGCCATCATCAATTTGAAATAAAAAACTGAAATGTACTTAATCGACCAGCATACAAAAAAAATAATGGAGGAATGCAAGGAACGTGCGCGTGCAGCAGGTCTTTCCTTTAATGACGAAACGCTGGAATACATTGTTACCAACAGGGACATGATTGGTCTTTCGCCGAAAAACATGATTCCCACACTTTACGACTATTGGGTACATGATGTGGAAGTGCTGAAAGAACAAGGAAAATACAAACTGTATCCTCATAATCCTTACGAAACAGTTATCAATTCGCGTCCTGCAATTTCTTTTTATAACGATAACAATCCCGACTGGCTCAACATCATGATATTTTATCATGTGCTGGCACACATCGATTTTTTTCAGAATAATATTCTTTTTGAAAAAACATGGAACGATGATTTTGTCGGATTGGCGTTATCCGATAAGCGTTTGATTGAATCGCTTCGCAGCCAGCATGGTCGATGGGTCGATTATGTAATAGAATTCAGTCGTGGCATTGATAACATTACCGGCTATTTCAGGGAATTACCAAAATACGATTTACCTGATACAATGAAACCTTCAGCTAAATTTACTTTTTACTTCGAAGTGTTTTTACAGGAAATTGTTAAAGTCCCGCAGCATGCTATTTTCAAGGAAATTGACCGATTCAATAACATTTTACAGCATAATCCAGAAATGGCTGAATCGGTTTTTTTTAATGAAGTTCAAATCAAATATCCCGAATTCCAGGCAAAGTTTGATAATAATAAACAGGCAGAGCATGAATCAACCGATGTGCTGGGATATATTATTAAAAACTCACCATTACTGAAAAAAGGTAAAAACAGCTGGATGTCATCAGTAATGTCAATTGTACGTAATACGTCCCTTTACTTTGGCCCACAGATCCGTAGCAAAATTATGAATGAAGGATGGGCAAGTTATTGGCACGATGAGCTTTTCCGTGGCGATGAACGCATCAAAGGACATGAAGTGGATTATGCAAGAATCAATGCCGGGGTTACATCATTATCAAGAGTAGGGTTAAATCCTTATGCCATTGGTATGCGATTGATACAGCATGTGGAAGATATTGCCAACAAAGGAAAAATAAGTTTTGATTTTCAGAAAATCGAAAATATTGAAGATCGCGAAAACTATAACAAACATACGAATAAAGGCAAAGAAGCTATTTTTAGTTTGCGAAAAAATTTCAGCGACTTCATGTTGCTTAATACTTTTATCGACCAGGATTTTATGAAAGAGCACGATTTATTTGTTGTTGAAAAACGTGCAAATACTGAACGGGGTGTTTATGAATATTTCATCAAAAGCCGTAGAGCCGAAGATTATAAAAAGATGATGCTGGATTCGTTATATCATCCTCCATATATAAAAGTGATACCTGAAAAAACTACAGAAGAAAATCTTTACCTGTCGCATTCTTTTGAAGCAAAACAATTATACAAACCTTACATACCCGATGTACTTTTAGGAATTGAATTTTTATGGGGAGGACAGGTGCAGCTGGAAACAACTGAAATAGTAAAACAGGAAACCACTTCCAATGAACCGGAAGAGCAAAAATATGAATACAGGAAAGTGCTGTATACCATGAAAGATAAAAATATCAGCAAAACCAATCTCTGATGGCAACACGGAAAAAGAAAAAAAGTATAGAGACCTTATCGGAGCTTGAACTCAGAGGACAAAAGCTGGAGGCAATGATTAACCTCAGCGAAAGCATGCGCGACAGGGAAAAAAGAGATTATGTGCATTTCAACGACTTTTTGCACATGGCTTCGGAAGAACCCGAACTTATTTTCCGCGATATTTTCCAGTATTTCCATGATATGATGCGTTATTATGTCCCTGAAGGTATTGACGAATATGAAAGTGAACATTCTGTCGGATTTGTTCATTATGATTTTACAAAACTTTTTATTGAAAATTGCGACGACCCTTTCTTTGCCGACAGGTTATTTGCAAACAGGCTGATGAACCTGGTGATGGGTTTTAAAAAAGGAATTCAGAATAATCATATCTACCTTTTTGAAGGACCTCCGGGAAGCGGGAAAAGCACATTCCTAAATAATATACTTTTAAAAGTTGAAGAATATAATAAAACCCGAAAAGGCTATTTTTATAAAAGCGTTTGGCGACTTGATATAAATAAACTCGGCGAATACAATATCAAGGGAATTGAAAACGTCGAAACAAAAGAAGTCATAGAATCAACAGGGAAAAAAGGCGGCATAAAAAAATTCCTTGATATCGCCTGTCCTTCCAACGATCACCCCATTCTGCAAATTCCAAAAGAATACAGAGCCGATTTTTTAAATGAATTGATTCCTGATAAAAATTTTAAAAAGAAATTATTCAATTCAAAGGAATACAGGTGGGTGCTGAAAGATAAACCGTGCAGTGTATGCAGTTCAATATATAATGTCCTTCTCGACCGCCTTGGCGAACCGCTCGAAGTATTCAATATGCTGCATGCACGAAACATTAGTTTCGACAGGCAATTCGGACGAGGTATAAGTATTTTTAACCCCGGCGATGCTCATTATATTGAATCTATCAAAGACCCCACACTCCAAAATTTATTAAACACCTTGCTTAAAAGCGATGAGGTCCGTTATGTATATTCTCATCTTGCAAATACCAATAATGGGCTTTTTGCTTTAATGGATATCAAGGAAAATAATATTAAACGATTGATCGATTTGCATGGTATCATAAGCGATGGCGTACATAAAGTGGATATGACAGAAGAACGAATTAAATCGCTTTTTCTTGGTTTGGTAAATCCTGAAGACAAAAAACATTATGAAAATGTAAAATCATTCCAGGACAGAATTACTCACATTAACATCCCGTATGTCCTCGACTACGAAACAGAGGTATCCATCTACTTCAACAAATTTGGCGCAGATATAAAGAAAAAATTCCTTCCGCTGGTCATTGAAAATTTCTGTAAAATTATCGTTGCTTCGCGCATGGAAAAAGAATCGTCAGTAATAAACAATTGGATAAAAGATAAAGATATTTATAATAAGTATGTTGACGATAATTTACTGCTGTTGAAAATGGAGCTTTTTAAAGGCATCATTCCTGAATGGCTAAGCGAAGAAGACATAAAGAATTTTACTAAAGACATAAGAAAAGACCTTATTGAAGAATCGGAAAAAGAAGGATTAAAGGGATTTTCCGGCCGTCAGTCGTTAAGTATATTCAATAAGTTTTATGCGGATTATACTTCTGCTGATAAGCTTATCACTATGGAAATGCTGAGTAATTTTTTCTTTGAAAATGAAAAGTTGAACGAAATGATTCCCGACAGATTTATTGAATCTCTTGTGGATTTGTACGATTATAATGTACTTCAGGAAGTGAAAGAATCTATTTATTATTACAGCGAAAAACAAATTTCCCGCGATATTTTAAATTACCTGTTTGCAATAAATTTTGAAGCCGGAACATCAGAAAATTCAATATATACAGGCGACACCATCGAAATTACAGAAGAGTATTTCAAAAATTTTGAAGCATTATTCCTGGGTTCATTAAGTACTTCAGAAGAACGCAAGGTATTCAGAAAAGATATACATAACGAATATGTTACCCATACCCTTTCCTATGAAATCAAATTACTGAAAAAAGATATAAAGGAAACAAAATTATTTACTTCTCTTTTTGAAAAATATACTCGTAACCTGAAAGAAAATGCACTTTCAAATTATTCGCAAAACGATAATTTCCGCAGGGCTTTAATGGATTTCAATACACCCGGGTTTAACTCATACGATAACCCCACTAAAGAAACCATCAAGCGTATGATTAATAACCTGAAATGCAAATTTGAATACAGCATTGATGGCGCCAAGCAAATAGCACTTTATGTTCTGGATAAAAAACTCGATAAAGTATATTAATTTATACTCGTTCTTATCAGGTTTGCAAAGGCAAAACTGTTTAGAACGATTAATACCGTTCAGAAAACAAAAAATATTTTTGCAAAACTCTTTTCTGTCGGTAAAATTCGTGAGCATTGGTGTTCGCCGCGACGAATTTGTGATAAGGAATTCATACCTTTGATTCGCATTAGTAAACACAGGTAAATACAGATAATGAAAAATGATTACTCCTGAATATCTTAAACCCGGTGATAATATTGGCATTATAGCAACTGCCCGAAAAATTTCCCTTGAAGAAATAAAACCTGCCATTGATAAATTTTTAGAATGGGATTTTAATGTTTTGCTGTCAAAAAATATTTTTGCACAAGAAAATCAATATGCCGGAAGCGATGCACAACGCCTCAATGATATACAGGAAATGCTCGACAATCCTGAGATAAAAGCAATTGTTTGTGCACGCGGAGGGTATGGAACTGTTCGTATAATTGATAAAATAAATTTTAATTCCTTTATTAAAAAACCAAAATGGATAGTAGGTTATAGCGACATCACTGTTTTACATTCGCATATTCATACGCATTATAATATTGAAACTATACATGCAACAATGCCACTGAATTTCCCTGCCGACAGGTCAGATAATGAAGCATTGGATTCATTAAAAAAAGTTTTGACCGGAGAAAAAATCAATTATTCCATAACACATCAACCTCTTTCAAAACCGGGAAAAGCGGAAGGAATTTTAGTTGGCGGAAATCTTTCATTATTATATGCGCTTGCAGCAACACCTAGTGATATCAATACTTCAGGGAAAATCTTATTTATCGAAGACCTTGATGAATATCTTTATCATATCGACCGTATGATGCTGCAACTTAAACGCAGCGGAAAATTGAAAAACCTTGCAGGGCTTGTTGTTGGTGGTATGACAGATATGAAAGACAATACGGTTCCTTTCGGAAAAACAGCTTATGAAATTATTCATGATGCCGTGAAAGAATACGATTTTCCTGTATGTATTGGTTTTCCTGCCGGACATATTGATGATAACAGGGCCTTGATTTTAGGAAGAAAAATCTCATTGGAAGTAAAAGATGAATGTTCTAAAATTATTTTCTAAAACCATTTATAAATCCAAACCTGTCATCTGTAAATAAATCTTACCATTTATAAATTCTCATTTTATTTTATAAAATATTCTGAATTATTTAGCTAAAGTTTTAAAATATCCTTTAGGCTATTTAAATTTACAATTGTTATAATTAGCAACGCCATTTATGGCGTTGAAAAAAAAGAACAAGAAAACGGGCTTTAGCCCAATCAAAAATTTATCATGGCTCAGCATAATGAACTTGGCAAAATAGGAGAAAAAGTAGCTCGCGAATTCCTGGAAGGAAAGAGATTCAAAATCCTCGATGTAAACTGGCGTTTTGCAAAAGATGAATTAGATATTATTGCCGAACATGATAATTTTTTAGTGGTGGTGGAAGTTAAAACCCGTAGCACATGGCAATATGGCGAACCTCATGAAGCGGTAAATCATAAAAAACAAAAACTTATTATCCGTGCTGCCGAAGCTTACATACAGGAAAAAGAAATTGACAAGGAAGTTCGCTTTGATGTAATATCAATTGTAATGTCGGGAAATGATGTTACAGAGCTTACACACATTGAAGACGCATTCTATGCCACAATGTAAAAAATTTATTCTCTCTTTAATGCAATCCTGAAAGTTGTTCCTTTATCAATCACAGAATTTTTTACAAAAATTTTTCCTTTGTGATATTCTTCAATTATTCTTTTTGAAAGAGAAAGCCCCAGTCCCCATCCCCTTTGTTTGCTTGTATATCCGGGCTTAAACACTGTTTTGAATTTCGATTTTGCCATTCCTTTTCCTGTATCGGCTATATCAATATTTACAAAATCACTTTCCACGGTTATTGTGATATCTATTTTCCCTTCACCTTCCATAGCATCAATCGCATTCTTACAAAGGTTCTCCATTACCCATTCAAAAAGATGTTCATTAAGCGGAATAATGTATTCATAATCTTTTTGCAGATTCACTGAAAATTGAACTCTCTGCGAGGTGCGCGCTTTCATGTAATCAACAGCATTGTTAATTACTTTTACAATATTTGTTTTCTCCAGCTTAGGCTGTGAACCAATATTTGAAAAACGCTGTGTAATAGTATTAAAACGGTAGGCATCTTTCTCCAGTTCACGAATCGTTTCTTTATCTACATTTTTTAATTTTAAAATTTCAACCCATGCCATAAGTGAGGATAGCGGCGTTCCCAGTTGATGCGCGGTTTCCTTAGCCATCCCAACCCAAACCTGGTTTTGTTCCGCTTTTCGCGATGTACTGAAAAGGAAATAGGCTACCAATAAAAATAACCCGATAATCAGGAATTGTATATATGGATAATATTTTAACTGCGTAAGTAAAAATGAATCTTTATAAAAAATAAAACTTTTTCCTATTCCCGAAAGTTCAATTTCAACAGGTTTGTTTTGCTGTTGCATGGATTCGATCATGCTGTTCAAATAATTCTTATCATCAACTTTGGTTGAATCGAGATTACCGAATGCAATGATTTTACTTTTTGTGCTGTCAGTTATAATAACCGGAACCGATGCCGAATTAATCACAACCTCCGAAATAAATGATTTGATAAGATCATCAAGAACCTGGCGCAACTCGGTGAAAAGTTTTGAATCTTTATAATACAGGTAACTTTTTTTCAAACCATATGAAACTATTATCGGATCATAAATGGTAAATTCTTTTTTCAAATCACCAGTAAGTGTTTTGACGCTATCGGTATTAAAATCAACATTTTTTGCAGCAGTAATGCTTCCCTCATCATCAATAAGAATTACCGGGATATTGGTATTACCTGAAATGATTTCGGAATAAAAAGTAAGGTCTTCCGTATTATCTGCTTCTATTAAACGTTTTGTAGCTTCGGCCCAAATCTCAACACGCTTACGTTCTTCTGTTTTTAATTTTTCAAAAAATATTTCGGTATATCTTACAAGAGATGCTTTTTTCTGAACTGCATCAGCCCATGTTTGTGCCTTTTCGCGCTCATCTTTTGCAATTTTTTTTACAAGAACATTAGTATACCAAAGCGATGCGCCCACTATAGCAAATGCAAAAGCCAACAGGAACCATTTCCAGTATTGTTTACGGTGATAAATATTAAAACTTTTTTTTGTCATACTGAATTACAACGCTTCTAATATATAAATATTATTTGTAATGCTGAAAATCTTATCGATAGTAGATTGCGGAATTACTTCAGAGACAAGTTAGCTATTTTGCTGAAAGTTTTTCAACAATGGAATCGTACATTTGTCCCACGTTCTTCCATTTCATTATTTCGGATGATTTGAATTTAATCTTGAAATGTTTTTCTATAGCAACCACAAGGTTAACATGCGATAACGAATCCCAGCCATCAACATCATTGGCAGTGGTTTCTTTAGTAATTTTTATATCGTTATCATCGAATACGCGACAAAATACGCTGTTCAGTTGTTCGAAAGTATCCATAGTTTGTTTGTTGTTTATCGTTGTTGGTTTGTTGTATATCCTTTTACCTTTATACCATATACCTCTATTTAGATAATGTCTTTCGTAAAAATTATTTAAATACAATATTACAATTTTTATTTCAATCAATTATTATCAATGACTTCCGCCTTTGCGGACAAATGACAATACATAATTTTACTCATCTAAAGTTGAAACATCTCCCGGGTCTTCGCCTTTATACCAGGCTTTCAGAACACGACGCATAATTTTACCGCTTTTATTTTTCGGGATTTCTTTTATTACTATTATTTCCTGTGGTGTTGCAATAGATGAAAGTTTATTGGCAAGATGCAATCGTATTTTCATTTCCAAATCATCATCCCATTTATACTGGTCTTTTAAACGAATGTATGCTACAACTTTTTCAAATAAAATTTCATCAGGTGCGCCAATCGTTCCAGATTCGGCTATTTCAGGGATTTCGAGTAAAGCACTTTCAATTTCAAACGGACTTATTAAATGTCCCGCTGTATTTATCACATCATCATTACGTCCTACAAACCAGTAATAGCCATCATCATCGCGGTATGCCAAATCACCGGAATAATAAAAACCATTTTTAAATTTCTTTTTATAAACCTCTTCATTATTCAGATAAGTTTGCATCATCGAATCCCATCCGACTTTTACGCAAAGGTTTCCTGTTTTTTTATTTTCCAAAATTTTCCCTTCATCCGAAATTATTGCAGCTTCAATGCGTCCGTTTGGTTTTCCCATCGAACCCGGTTTTACTGGTATTCCGGGTTTATTGGTTATCATAATACTTCCGGTTTCTGTCTGAAACCAGGTATCATAAATATCTTTTCCAAAAATATCGCGCGACCAAAAAATTATTTCAGGATTTAACGGTTCACCAATACTAAATATATGTTTTAGCTTTGATAAATTATTTTTTCTGAAAACGGATTTGTCTTCTCGCATCAGCATTCGTAAGGCAGTTGGCGCGGTGTACCAGATTGAAATTTTTTCTTTCTCGATTAACGACATCCATGTTTCGGCACTATAGCCTCCACCAAAATGAATTTGTGTAACACCCAAACTCCACGGGCCAATGATTCCATAAGACGTTCCAGTAACCCAACCCTGATCAGCAGTACACCAGTATATTTCATTTTCATTCAATTGTAAAATATTCTCGGCAGTGTAGCTTTGCAACAAAATACTTTTATGATGATGCAACACACCTTTTGGCTTTCCTGTTGAACCTGAAGTGTAATGTAATACCGAATATGTTTCAGCAGTGGTTACAGGTGTTTCAAAATTTTCTGATGAAGCTTTTATTAAGGAAGAATAGCTTAAAACATTTTCCGATAAATGTTCTTCAACATCTGTTAAAATGATATAACGAAGTTCAGGAAGTTTATCTTTTATTTTAAGAATTTTTTTGTACAAACTTTTTTTTGTAATGATACCTTTTGCCCTTGAATCGCCCAACCTATCTAGTAATGACTCTTCTCCGAAATTTGAAAATAATGTTCCGGCAATCATTTGCATTTTTAATATTCCAAAAAAAGAAAAAAATTGTTCCTGGCATTTAGGAAGAAAAGTAAAGCAAATATCACCTTTCTGAAAACCCAATTTTTTCAATGCATTTGCAAATAAATTGCTTTCTCTATCCAAATCAGAAAAAGTAAATTCTTTTCTTTCAAGATTTGCATCTATCCAAATCATGGCTGTTTTATTTCCGCGTCCTTCAAGGCATTGACGTGTTGTGCAATTATATCCAATGTTGAATTGATTATTTTTTATTTCAAACATCTTATTAAAACTCTAAATAAATAAATGGTTGCGATTGTGATGAAAACACCTGGTAAATCAATATAAAAGCAAAAACAACAACCGCTGCTTTCAATATCCAATGCAGCTTTGTAAAACTATTTTGTAATGATACATTCCATTTCATAGGCGTATAATGCAATACGAGTCCGAAAATCAAAATCAAGAAAGGATATAAATATAAATTCACCCATTGTGTAAATAAACTAAAATCTAAACTGGTAAATATTTTAGAATATATTTTCATTGCAGTTGCAACATCGGCTGCTCGGAAAATTATAAACGAGAAACACAAAAAATGAAATGTTATAAAAATGCTGATGAACTTATAAATATTTTTATTTGTCTTCTTTCGTATTTTACTTCTCGATTTATTTGTAATAACATCCCATACCATTGCAAGCGCATGAAGTCCGCCCCAAATAATAAATGTAAGATTTGCACCATGCCAGAAACCACACAAAACAAAAGTTATTATTAACGACAAGATTATTCCAAACGTTTTCCAATTGCGCAAACCAAGTGTTAATGGGGTAAATAAATAATCGCGTAACCACGATGAAAGGGTCATATGCCAACGCCTCCAGAAGTCGGTGACGTTAACTGAAGAAAAAGGTTTATTGAAATTCGGCATAATAGAAAATCCAAGAAGACAAGCAATGCCTATAACAATATCAGTATATCCCGAAAAATCGAAATACAACTGAATCATATAACCATAGCCAGCCATAAGGCTTTCGAAGCCTGAAAAATAATCAGGCGCATCGAAAACACGGTCAACAAAATTTCCGGCAAGAAAATCGGCAATAAAAATTTTCTTGAATGCACCGCACATGATCAGGAAAAATCCCATTCCAATATTTGTTTCAGATAAAGAAATTTTTTCTTTGAACTGCGGAAGTAAATCCGATGCACGTGAAATAGGTCCGGCAAGAATATTCGGGAAAAATGCAACATACAACACATAATTGAAATATTTTTTTTCCGGCTGTTCAATATCTCCGCGATATATATCAAAAATATATGAAAGCGATTTAAAAACAAAAAATGATATTCCAATAGGCATGATAATATTATATACCAGCGGGTCATTTCCACCTTGCATACTATCCCAAAGTTTTAAAAAGAAATTGGTGTATTTAAAATAAAATAAACTTCCAAGATTTATTATTATCGAAAGAAAAAGAAGAATCGTTTTTCCTGGTTTCTTTTTAATTTTAAAAATACCTTTGCCAATAAAATAATCAGAGGTAGCAATGCAAAACAGTATGATTACTGCAATTCCGCTGATTTTATAATAAAAATACAAACTAAAAATAAGTAAAATAATATTCCTGGTTTTTACTTTATTGATCACCAAAACATATATCCCATAAAGGAAAGAAAACAAAAGAAAAAATAAAACGGAATTGAATAACAGCGGATGATTTGGATTATATGTTAATGCATTTAAAAAGTCAGTCATAAATTTATTTCTTTATTATCAGCACTTGTCCAAGCTTTAAAGCATCACTTGTTAAACTATTTAGTTTTTTAATTTGCGCAACTGTTGTACTATACTTTTTGGCTATATTAAATAAATTATCACCTTTCACAACCGTATATTTGACTGTACTTTTTGTTGTAGTTGTTGTAGTAGTCTTTGGTGTTGTGGTTTTGGGTGCCGATGTAGTTATTTTTGAATTAGTGGTTATGGCTGATGATGGAGTAACTGCTTTTTGTACCGGTGGTGTATATTTTGGTGCAGCAGCTTTTGTATATTGGGTTGAAGCATCATTACTATTTGTAAGCACTTGCTTGTATATTACAAGAGTTTTCCCTGCTGCAATATTTGTTGAAGTAAGTTTATTCCAGTATTGAAGTTGTTTAATTGTTACTCCATATTTTTTAGCAATTGTACCAAGTGCATCACCTGATTTGATGGTATAATAAAATGTTTGTGTTGTCCAAACTTTGGTTGCTTCCTGTATTGTATTAGCTGTTACATCGGTATCTTTCACTTCCGGGATATTTCTTGTTGCAAGAAGAATATTTGTTTTCGCTGTATCAGGAAATTCTTCCAGGGCAATAAATTGATTAATACTATCGCGGGTAAGCGATTGATAATAGGAATTCAAAATTGCATTACAAAAAAGTTCACCACGTAAATAATAACCGGCTGCATTCAAATGAACCCTGTCGTAACTGGCCAGCCTGTTGTTTAACCATTTCAGCATAGAATACTGCCCGCCACTGACATAAAAATAATCATAAAAAGCACAACCTTTCCGGAAAGCCACTTCACGCATCAGGTTAGAATATGTTTTGCAATTGGCTTCATTCCAATACCTGTAATAAATATCCTGTACATCAGAAAGGATTATTGAAGCTTTAGGTGCTGCACACTGAATAATATCAATTATCTTACAAAGATCATTTTCTATTTCTTCGCTTTGAAATTTTACTTTATAAAAATCATTTGTTCCCATATCAAAAATTACAAGATCAGGTTTTAATTCCTGTAGCTGGTAAAGCAATAGATTTTCTCTTAAAACACTTTTAAGCCCGGCGCTGTTAATTCCAACGCTATTATACAGGATACCTTTTTCTTCATTCGTTTCAATCATCAATCCATAGCATTCAAAATATTTCTGTATGGTATCGGTTTTATTTACAAAAAATTCAAGTGTATCGCTGGCCTCCGGTAATTTTACTTCGATATATAATTTGTCATTGTATGAATTACAGTCAATATATAAAGGCGTTTCAGCGTTGGATGTTTTCAGTTTCAGGTCGAAACTTTCAGGTGATCTTTTACAATATATTTTCAATAAATTAAATTCCTTCTTTAACGCATTTTTATTAAAAATAATTTTAAAACTTGAAGAACTATCTTCGGTATAAACTGTTGCCCCGGTAATTCCTATATCGTAAGCTGGGTAAGGCTGAACATTTCTTGAATATTCCCATTTGCCTTTGCATGAAGTTTTATAATCATATGCTGCATGTGTGCTTGCTGCAGCATATGGAAAAACAAAGCCACGACCTCCATCACCAAAAATTGATTGCAGTTCATTGCGAATATATCCGGTAAAAATATCTGCCTGAACATGTGAATCGCCAATATGCAATACCCTAAGTTTTCTTCTTGGTGTTTTTTTCAGGTTATTTAAAAAATATTTTATCGAACTATAATCTTTCCATTCAATATAATTCTGGTTGTATTTTATGAAATCATATTTTTTACTGTAAGTAATAAGTCGCTTGATGTATTGAGGATTTGCAATGGAATCGGGCTTATAGGTTGCATCATGAAACATTCCTGCAGGCGAAAAGTTAAATGCATACAGAATAAAAATTACAGCAATACATAAAAATGATAAAATATAATTCTTCCTGTTTTTCAAATTTTTATTCCTTTCTTATTCTTATGTCTGAATACATATTGATTATATTCAGTAAGTAAAGCATTGAATAATTCATTGCCAATAATTTTTTGTCCTTTATTAGAAAAATGTCCATCGCAGGAAGCAAGATTTTTTTTCTTCCATGTCAATACAGAATTTTCACCACCCATTACTTCATAAAGATCCCAGAATGCGCATCCGCTCTCTATTGCAGCTTTTTTTTGCAAATCTCTTACTTTCGAAAGATAAGGATAGGAAATATATTCACCATTGATTTTAGTAGACATATCGCCCGCTCCGACAACGAGAATGCTAATTTCCGGTGCAACACTTTTAAACCGTTTGAAAATACTGGTGTACATATTATAAAGCTCTTCTCTTTTTGCATCTGTTCCTGCATAAGGCACTACATTGTTTCCGTACTGAAAAATAATAAGTTTCACATTAAGTTGTTTTAACTGCTTTGCAAGATATTCTGTATTTATTTTTAATAATCCATCTCCTGAATGTCCGCGAATAGCATAGTTATCAACTTGTATCCCATTAGTTCCTTCAAATAGCAATCCATAAAAATCAGGGCTTACATTTCCGCTGAATTCCATTTTAAAACTTTTAACGGATGAAGGAATTTTTAAATCATGTATTGTGAATCCATCAACAGCCGGAAGTGTTTCGCTTAAAATTTTTTCACCGGTATACTGGTTGTAAATCGCCATTTCGCAATTTTCATATGCACGTCCATACATGAGTCTTACACTACTGAATGACACATATGGCTTAATAGTAAAACCAACTGTTGCGCTATTATAAAATATTTCTTTATTTAATTTTACCCCGGAAGTATCCGAAGTGTTATCAGACAGTGTATCCAATGTTTTCTTAACTGCATAATGAGAAAATTTATACACATTTCCCGAAAGACCGTAATAGCCGCAACCATAACGATTATGAAAAACAGTATATCGTATCCAGTTTGGAGTACAATAACGGACAAGGTTTACATTATCGGCAATATCATCAAAAGGAACAAAGCCCAAACCACTGCCTCCGAACTTTTCCTGGAAACTATTTCGTAAATAACATGTTATTCTATCGCCTTCGAGTTGTGAATCGCCATAGTGAAGTATACGGATAATCTCGTTTTTATTTTGCTCCGATAATGATGAAAAAAAATCATCAAGAGCATATATGTTTTTATTTGTGGGATTCTCAAGGAAATTATTTTTACGGGGTTCAAATCCTGATAAATTAATTCTTTTTAAACGAAATGATAAAGCAGAATCGTCTGCAATATATGAATTGATAAGGCTTTCAGCTGTTTCAGAATTTTCGGATACTTTAAAATCCGTTATTTGATCCCAATCAAGAATCCGAATATTAATATCGTTTTCATTAGAAAACATACGTGGAACGAATGATACAACTAATAGTAGTACATCAATTAAAACTATCGTAAATAATATTTCTAATGATTTATTCTTCAAACTTAAACTCCCCGGAATTACAGAATTGCAAAAATAAGATTAAAAGGAAATGCTCAGCATCATTCATTCCTTTTTATTCAACAATGAAATGTGAACTATTTTAGTGATTTATTTTTTTCTTTCATAAAGCCCAATAATTTCTCCTTTCGCAAGTATATGATCTTTCATTGCAGCATCAACATCATCGCGTAATGCACCTTTTCTTAATGATAGCATACTATCCAAAGCATACACTTTAAAATGATAATGATGAATTCCACTTGGCGGACATGGTCCTGAATAACCAGTATCGCCAAAATCATTGAGCCCTTCGGTAATATTTTCAGAAATATTCCCTTCAATTTTTGTAACAGAGGGAGGAATATTAAATAAAACCCAATGAACCCAAACCTTTGAAGGAGCATCCGGGTCGTCGCAAATAACAGTATAAGACTGGGTTTGGGCAGGACCTTTACTCCATTCAATAGAAGGCATAATATTTTCCGCATCGCAGGTATATTTTGCAGGGATATAATCATTATGATGAAACGAACTGCTTTTTACCTTTAATGTATCAATATCCGTTTTGGTTTTACAATTAAAAGGGAAATTTCCTGAAAATCCAAGAATGACCAATACTGCAATTAGCAGTATGAAAAATATTTTTCGAAACATGATGAATTATTTTTGAGGGAACAAGATACTAAATTTTGTTCCAACTGAATTAGCGAATGAAATTTTACCGCCAATTTGTTCCGTAAGAGAACATACCAATTGCAATCCAAGCGTTTTTGCTTTACGAAAATTTAAATGATGGGGAAATCCGTTTCCGTTATCGGATACACATAGCAGAAGATTATCATTATTGGATTTTTTAAGCAATACTTCTATCCTGCCTTTTTTCATTTCTATAAAAGCATATTTCAGGGAATTTGAAACAAGTTCATTAATAATAAGACCAAGGGTTATAACAGTATCGTACTCCAAAGGTATGCTTTGTACTTTTGTATGTATTTCAACAGAACAGGATTTGTCCCTGTAAATCTGAGATAAATAACCTGTTAATGATCTTAAGTATTCCGGAAAATCGATGTGAGTAAAGTCTTTCGACTGGTATAATTTTTCATGAATCATCGCCATCGATTTTATTCGGGTCTGGCTTTCCCTGTATAATTCAAGTATCTTCGAGTCGTTAATTTGAGCAGCTTGTAAATTCAGCAAGCTGATTATAACCTGCATATTATTTTTTACCCTGTGATGAATTTCTTTGAGAAGAATTTCTTTTTCCTCCAGTTGAGTTTTTATTAAATCTTCTGATTTTAATCTTTCAACAACTTCTTTTTTTAATTTTGAATACGCTTTTTCAAGCTCCTGGGTTCTTTTCTTTACAAGAATCTGAAGCTCTTCCTGGTATTTAAGAAGAATACTTTCAGCTCTTTTTCTTTCAGAAATATTTCGCATGATGGATTGGTAAGTACCGTCGAACATGCGTTTGGTATTCATTTCGATTACAATTTCTCTTTTATCTTTTCTTATTAAAATACGTTCTGTAATAACGGTTTCACCTTTATCAAGCAGGTCATACCTTAAAGGTTTACTATACAATTCTTTCTTAGTAAAGAGTTGCTTCATATTCATTCGAAGCAATTCTTTTCTTGAATAACCGGTGATTTCGCACGATTTAGAATTTACACCAATAAAATTTCCTTTGGAATCACCGAAAAAAAATCCATCTGCTGCTTGTTCAATCAACATCAATAATTTTTCTTCGCTTAGTTTTAATGCTTCTTCGGAGTTTTTTAAATTTGTTATATCTCTTGATATTCCAAGAACTGATTTTACAGTTCGGTTATCATCAAATATAGGGAAAAGACTTGTACTTAACCAATAGTTTTTATTTACAAATACGGATTTTGTATCAATAGTTATAGGTTTTCCCGATTTGATAACTTTTTTAATATTTAGTATCTGTCTTTTATGAAGATCCGGCTGGAAAACATTCTTAAGAGAAAGTCCTATTAATTGCTCGGGCTTCTTGTTCATCACACTTGCAGCATAAGAATTAACAAATTCAACTTCGCCTTTGTTATTTACAATAAAGATATAATCCTGTGCTGTTTCAGAAAGAGCTTTATATTTTAAATGAGCTTCATTCAATGCATCTTTTAATTCACGATTTTCTTTTTCAAGAAATAATAATCTATCATCTTTAGTAATCTTGCTATTATTTTGGAGTTTCATATCAACCGAAAATTATGCATGGCTTTCTTTTACAAATATATTATAAAACAGAGCCATATCAACATGATAAGCCCGATAGTAGCCTAATGTATAAATTACATATCACAAATAGAATATTTTTTTCTTTTAAAATAAGAAAAAAGACAGTTTTTGATTGGAAAATTTAATTTTTGAGGAAAATTAACAAATAAGATTTTTAAAATTCTGAGCCTCTCACCGGACTTCTTGCCTCGCCTTTTGGAGGGGAACCGGCGACCTTCCCGACATTACATGTCGGGATGCTCTACCAACTTTATCTCG